>JAZRPU010000173.1:0-8746 GCA_045649365.1 Eubacteriales bacterium
TACCTATTCCAGAACAAAAGAACTCTTTGATGATTTCGTTTCCGTGGTGCAGGTGCTTCGCGCTTGCTGTCCGTGGGATGCGGAGCAGAATCACAGCTCAATAAGAAAGAATCTCATTGAGGAAACTTATGAGGTTGTTGAGGGGATAGACAAAAACGATTCTGTGATAATGGAAGAGGAGCTGGGCGACCTTATGCTTCAGGTTATTTTTCACTCCATTATGGGTGAGGAGGAGGGAAAATATTCCATGGGCTCTGTGATAAACGGAATTTGCACAAAGCTTATTAGAAGACATCCTCACATTTTTGCAGACGTTGATGCCAAAACCACCGAAAAGGTGCTTGACAACTGGGATAACATCAAAAAAGAAGAAAAATCAAACAAAACTCTTTTCGACGAGCTTAACAGCATATCCTCTGCACTTCCGTCGCTCATGAGGAGCGAAAAGGTTTGCAAAAAGATAAGAAAGATTAATGGAGATACTTTTTCTTCCGAAAGCATTTCGAAGGAAAAGGCGGGAGAGCTTTTATTCCGCATAGCTTCTGCTTGCGACCAAGGTGGGATAGATGCAGAAGAGGCACTTTTTGAATACACCGAAGGAGTCATAAAAGAATATGCAGATAAATAAAGAGAAAATAAACAAAATAAAGCTCATAGTAATGGATGTAGACGGAACGTTGACTGACGGCAAGATATATATGGGACCTGACGGTGAAGTGATGAAAGCCTTTGACATTAAAGATGGACACGCCATATATCGTTTCAGGGACTTGGGAATCACTCCCGCGGTAATCACAGGCAGAGCTTCAAAGATAGTGGAAAACCGTTGCAATGAATTGAGAATCCAACATTGCTATCAGGGCGTTTCCAACAAGGCATCAAAGCTGACAGAGCTTCTTGAATTGCTTGGCAAAGAAGCTGGTGAGGAATATAACTGGGAAAACGTTGCATACGCGGGTGATGACATTATCGATTTGGAATGTATGAAAAAATGCGGAATTGCAATCTGTCCCGCGGACGCTGTGGAAGAAGTGAAAGAAATCTCTGATTTCGTTTCCACGAAAGAGGGCGGGCGCGGTGTTGTTCGCGAGTTTTACGATTACGTTAAAAAAATCAAAGCATAACACATTTTCGGAGAAATCATTTAATGAAAATCAGCATATCGGAACATTTTACATATAAAAAGCTACTTCTGTTCACGCTCCCATCTATATGTATGATGATTTTTTCATCAATATACGGTGTAGTTGACGGATTGTTCGTTTCCAACTTTGCGGGGGAAGTTCCTTTTGCCGCGGTTAATCTCATAATGCCCTTTTTAATGATGCTTGGTGCTGTGGGATTCATGTTCGGAACGGGCGGTAGTGCATTAGTTGCCAAAACGTTAGGCGAGGGCGACAAAGAAAAAGCGAATAGAGTTTTTACAATGGTTGTTATAGTGTCTGTAATTTGCGCTGTAATAATCGCTTTGGCGGGAATAATATTCATCAGACCTATAGCATCGTTTTTAAAAGCGAAAGGAGAGCTTCTGGAAAACTGTGTTACATACGGAAGAATAATTCTTGTAGCGCTTCCCGCTTTTGTTTTACAAATGGAGTTTCAAAGCCTTTTTATAACTGCCGAAAAGCCAAAGTTAGGCTTGGCGTCAACGGTTATTGCGGGCTGTACTAACATTGTTCTTGACGCGCTTCTTGTAGGAGTATTTGGCGGAGGGTTAATCGGTGCGGCTGTAGCTACTGCTTTGAGTCAAGTGGTGGGCGGAATTATTCCTATTATATATTTTACCCGACCAAACACGAGTCTTTTAAGGTTAGGGAAATTCTCCTTTGACGGAAAGGCTTTAGTGAAAACTTGCACAAACGGGTCATCGGAGCTTTTGAGCAACATATCAATGTCCCTTGTGGGCATGCTCTACAACTACCAGCTCATGAAATATGCGGGTGAAGACGGTGTTTCTGCCTACGGTGTACTGATGTATGTGGGATTTATTTTCATATCCGCTTTTATCGGATTTTCCGTGGGTACTGCACCAATTGTTGGGTTTAACTTCGGTGCGGGAAACAAAACCGAACTGAAAGGGATTTTCAAAAAGAGCTTACTCATAATTTCCCTTTGTTCGATATCTATGGTTATATCCTGCTACGCCTTCTCTAAACCGTTATCGAAGCTTTTTGTGGGATTCAGTCCTGATCTTTTAGAGATGACCTGTAATGCCTTTGATATCTACGCTCTTGTTTTTCTTTTGGCAGGGTTTTCCATTTTTTCTTCAGGGTTTTTCACCGCGCTTAACGATGGGCTCGTTTCTGCTATAATATCGTTCTTGAGGACGGTAGTCTTTCAGGTGGTGGCGGTATTACTGCTTCCCGCTATTTTCGGAATCAACGGGATTTGGTGGTCTGTAGTTTTGGCAGATGCTATGGCACTGTTCGTTTCCATCGTGTTCGTTTTCGCTAAGCGCAACAAATACGGATACTTTTAACTTCTTTTCTTCCTTGAAAAGAAGAAAAAAAGCAAAAGAAGAAACTAATCCTCTTAACTTACTATAATCCATAGACAGCACGTTATGATATAAAAAGAAGCAAAAAACTCCTACTTTTCTTCTTTGAAAAGAAGAAAAGAAGCAAAAGAAGAAACTAATCCTTTTAGCTTACTATAATCTATGAATAGCAAGTTATATTTAATAATATAATTTATATAGAGCGTTCCAAAAGGAGAGGGGAGGCACTATGGCGGTTTTACAATTAACTGAAAAAGAGTTCACTAAAGCGGTGGGGATAGTAAACGGGTCGGCGGTGCTTGAATTTTATGCCGATTGGTGCAAGCCCTGCCATAAGGTCGCGCCCATCGTTGAAAAGCTTTCCGAAGAAACGGAAAACGTAAGCTTCTATAAAATTGATGCAGATGAAGAATTTCTTCTTGTGGGCGCGTTTAAAGCCTCAACCTTGCCAACTCTTGTTTTTGTTAAAGACGGAGTTGTTAAAGACGTAACCGCTGGAACGGTTGACGAGGAAACCATTTTGAAATCCATCGAAAAAATAAAATAAAAATATCTTGAAAAAATAAAAAAAGTTGGTATAATGTAACTATGTCACAGTATAGAATACTTGTGATTGGTAAAATATATGTGTAAACAAAATAAAACATTAAAGGAGATACACCTATGAAGTACAAATGCTTATTATGCGAAGTTGAATTTGAAGTTCCTGCCGGAGAAGAGGCAGTTTGCCCCGTTTGCGGTGCTGTTGGCTCTGACTTGGAAGTAATCGAAGTTATCGAAAAGAAAAACAAATATGCAGGCACACAAACAGAAAAGAATCTTGAAGCTGCTTTTGCAGGCGAATCTCAAGCAAGAAACAAATACACCTATTTTGCATCTGTTGCTAAAAAAGAAGGCTATGAACAAATAGCTTCCCTTTTCCTCAAAACAGCAGACAACGAAAAAGAACATGCAAAAATGTGGTTTAAAGAACTCAAAGGAATTGGAAACACCTCCGAAAACCTCGTAGCTGCTGCTGAAGGCGAAAACTACGAATGGACAGATATGTACGACGGATTTGCAAAAACCGCTGAAGCAGAAGGTTTCCCTGAATTAGCAGAAAAATTCAGATTGGTTGCTGCTATCGAAAAGCATCATGAAGAAAGATATCGCGCGCTTCTTAAAAACATTGAGCTTGCAGAAGTATTTGCAAAGAGCGAAGTTAAAGTTTGGGAATGCCGTAACTGCGGACATATCGTAGTTGGTACAAACGCTCCCGAGGTTTGCCCCGCTTGCGCACATCCTCAAAGCTACTTCGAAATCCACGCTGAAAATTATTAATATTGTTTCACACAGAAAATATTAATATCATTTAATAATAAAGCGGTCACCTGACGATAAATCGGGCGACCGCTTTTTTGTATTATAACACGTTTAATCTTGTCATGATTTTATAAATGTTTTGGCTTTGATTTTTTTCCCAATTAATATCGGTGTTTTTGTGGGTGAATGAATTATGTTTTATAACGTTTCTTTGAGCTTTAAAACTAATGGAAAGAGAGTAGAAAAATATATATTTTGCTTACATAAGGGAGAATACTCTCTTCCAGCCTTCAAGCTCGAGAACAAACGTGTTATCGGGATAAATTTCCGTATAAATCTTTCCCTCGTCTGTATTAAAACTTATGAACCCTTGAGAAATTTGATATTGGCTTTCATATATTTTATCGTTGTTTTTGTAAAGCTCATATCTTCCGTTGAGCAAAAGGTTTATCTGAAATTCGTCTTCGTTTTCTATACCGAACATGCCAAGGCTATCGTGTTCGTTTATTGTTGTGAAGCTCGTTGTAGCGGATACTGAATATTCAACCTGTTTAAAAGTTATTTTTTCAATCTCTTCCACTTCATATATAAAGGAATATAACTTTATAGTGTATCTTGGGCTTTCTGAAAATACTACGTACTCCAGGTTACCGACGAGGGTTTTATCGTCAAGATAGAATTTCTCCTTCGAGAAGCTTGCCACGCCTTTGACCCACGCCACAATAAAGGTGGAGCCTTCGGGATAATAATCCATATAAGTCAATAATTCTTCCAATTCATCATTGTTATATGCTTTCTTCAGCAGGTCATACCCCTCTGTGCCTTTGTTTACTATTGCATACCCCGATTCTGTACCAAACACCTCTTTAAATTCTGCCATCTTTTCGTAGGTCAGAATTTCGGGTCTTATTTCTTCACCATGTTGCGTTGCGGGGAGCTGGGGGATTTCGGGCGTTTGTGGCTTTTCGGGGAGTTCGGAAGGATTTGTTCCCGATGCCACTTCCTCCACGTATATTTTATAAAGGGCATCGTTTAAAGATGCAACTGAATTGGAAACGGTAACGTTTTTGGCTGTATTGTAAGTGTGTTCCGAAACGTATAGGGTGTACGTTCCTTCTTTACCATATTCTTTATACGAAAAATTAATTTGAGGTATATCGTCTGTATTTACAAAGGTAACCGTAAATGAATATCCCGAAAGCTCGGGCTCGTTTACGATGTTGAAATCCTGAACAACTCTTGTGGGCTTGAAGATATATATTCTATCGCCTTTTTCGTTTTTTGAATAGGTATCAAGAAGACAGGAGAAATAATCTTTTTCGTTTTTGAAAACAATCATTGTCTCAGAAACTACGTTGTCAAAGCTGACGTTGAGTATCATAACTTCAATTGTTCCTGTTAAAACCTGATTTGTAATAAAGCATTTTTCTTTAATTTCCACTTGAAAATATTCAACGTCTGATACGGTAATATCTTGCACAGCGTAAGCGATTATATTGTCGGGCAAGTCATAAAGCGCGGAAACGTTGGAAAAGCTGTTTTTTTCGTTGCTCAAAGGCTTCAATTCGTTTTTTTGAGGAACAGCCGACAAAAGTTTTTGCGTGTGGACACCGTATTCTCTTAACATTTTCCACCCTGAATAATATGCTAATTTGTTCAGGTCGTCAATTACTACACAGGAATCAAGAGGCGGTATGCTTTCGTGAACGTTTTCCGATACTTCCTCTTCGGAAGTTTCTTCACTTTGGGTGGGAGCTTCAGATGAAACCCCAACGCTTTCGGAATTTTCTTCCGATTCGTCAAAGCTGGCGGGTGCTTCTTCTTCGCTTTTTTCTTGGGAGCTTTCGTTTATCAAAGCATCTTCCGAGGTGATGCTGCTTTTTTCTGAATCTTCCGAAAAACTACCGCTGTATGCAGACTCGTTTTCAACTGTGCTGGATTTGTCTTCTGAACTGTTTGCGGTAATTTCGCTCATAATTCTATCGGGATTTTGATTTGTGAATTTAATGCAAAATCCAATTCCAATGGCTACAGTTAAAGCTGCCGCTATGGATAATGCCTTTTTAAAGGGAAACGCCTTTTTGCTCTTTTTGTAATTTTTGGCAGATTGAAGCATGTCTTCATCTATGTTTCCTATTTCATCTAAAAGTGAAAATTCGTTTTTGTTATCGTTATTCATATATGCCCTCCTTCTTTAATGCCGCCGCTAATTTTATTCTTACTCTGTGAAGCTTGACCGAAAGCTTGTTTTCGGATGTTCCGAAACGTTCTGATAAATCTTTTATGCTTTCTAAATAAAAATATCGGCTTATAAATAATGCCCTCGTTTCTTCGTCAAGACTTCGTAAAAAGTCGTTGAGTACTATGCGAAAATGTTCTTTTTCAATTTGATTTGAAACGCTGTCGCCGCATGAGATACATTCAGATAGCTCGTCAAAAGGTAAGGTGACGTTTGCGCTTCTCTTTTGTCTTAAGTTGTATTTTAATTTGTTTATAGCAATTCTTCTCACTATCTTGCATGAAAACGCCATTAAAGAAGATGGCTCGGCGGGAGGAATCAGATTCCAAATTTCCAAAAGCGCATCGTTAACACATTCTTCAGCGTCTTCGTCGCTTCCCGTTACCTTTAATGCAAGATTTTTCATAAGTCTGCCGTATTCCTTTGAAAGCTCGCTGATAGCTTTCTCGTCGCGATTTTTGAACAGTTTAGTTATTCTGCTGTCTTCCATGGTAAAACCTCCAAATAACCTTTCGCCTATTATATCAACTTTTTTTGTAAAATCTTACATACTGTTTTATTTTTGCTGTTGTTTTCATTCTGTCGGCTTTCGTTCGGATTTTTCTCTTGCGTTTGATTGAGGGATATATTAAAGGTTGTTTCTCATATAACGGTAGAAACAGCCTTTTGTGTTTTCAATATGCTTCTTTTGGGAATGATGTCTGTGGATTATATTAATCTAAAAAATGGTTTCTTCTATTTATACTATAATGTGCTGTCTATGGATTGTAGTAAGCTAAAAGGATTAGTTTCTTCTTTTGCTACTTTTCTTCTTTTCAAAAAAGAAAAGTAGGGGGATTAAACGATGTCGCGGAGGGCATCGATGTCCAGCAGCTTGATAGCACCGCGCTTTTGCTCCAATAGTCCATCGTCAGAAAACCGCTTCACCATCCGAGCCACAACCTCGCGGGCGGAGCTGATGTATCCCGCGATGGCTTCGTGAGTGAGCTTGATTGTCGCACTACCTGTCCTTTCGTATTCGCTTACAAGAAACTCTGCAAGCCTCCTGTCAAACCCCTTGAAGATTATGTTTTGCATCGTCCATACTACCGAGGAAAACCTCTCTGTTGCTAACTCGTAAACAAAGCACTTGACGTTGATGTTGCTTTCGTTCAGCTTTTTGAACGCTCCGGGCGATATTGTCAGTAGAGTGCAGTCGGTCTGTGCTATCATGTGGGTGTCGAAAGTTATCTTTTCCATAATGCATGAAGCAGAAAGAATACAACATTCTCCCGCGAGTAAGCGATAAAGCGTTATCTCTCTGCCTTCTTCTGAAAGCAAACAAACGCGAACCTCTCCTTTAAGTATAAGCGACGGGCCTAAACAATCCTCGGACCCGCTGTGAATGTACGCTCCCTTTGGATATTCTTTGAGAATACAGCATCTGCCTACGTATTCTTTCTCTGATTCTGTCAAGCTTTCCCAAAAAGGAAACCTTGAAACTGATTCTTCTACCATGATAATTACTCTCTTGTTTGAAATATTGTTGTTTTCGAGTCGATTTTATCACAGCAAAAACCTTTTGTCAAGGCGGGGAAATGGAAATAAAGAATGGTAGAAATTTGTAACAATTTTTTTACAATTGATAAGGGCGAAATATATTGACAATATAGTATTTGTATGATAAAATAGTCGAGCTTGATGTGCGGTGAAGCGGGAGGTTGCTGCAAAAATGCAGGTAATTTCCGTGGAGTATGTCCGTCATGCGCGTGAAAGAGCTTTTGCCAAGCTTGAAGCGAATCGCGAACGCGCGTTATAATCGGGCGCAGACCCCGTTTTCAAGAGGTTAAGGTCAGCTTTTGGACCGTATTTTTAAAGGCGGTTTTCGAAACACCCGACCGAGTATCTGAAAAGAAGCGGGTATGCCGTAAGCAAAACAAATAAAATAATAAAGAAAGAAAAGAGGCAACATCAAACATGGCAAAGAAGACAATCAGAATCAGACTCAAATCCTACGATCACACTCTTATCGACAAGAGTGCTGAAAAAATCGTAGAAACAGCAAGAAGAAACGGTGCGACTGTTTCAGGTCCCATTCCCCTTCCTACAGATAAGGAAATCATCACAATTCTCCGTGCAGTTCATAAATATAAGGACTCCAGAGAACAATTTGAGCTTCGTACTCACAAGCGTCTTATCGACATTATCGACCCCTCGCCCGCAGCTGTAAATGCGCTCACGACCATTGAGCTTCCCGCAGGTGTTGATATCGAAATAAAGTTATAAGCTTTTCATTATAACAGGTTAAGTTGGGAAAACTCAACCAATGACCGTAAGGAGGAAAATAGTTAATGAAAAAAGCAATCATCGCAAAGAAAATCGGCATGACGCAGATTTTTGATTCCAAAGGCAAAGTAACACCCGTTACAGTTGTCAACGCAGGACCTTGCGTAGTAACCCAGGTCAAGACCCTTGCTAAAGAGGGCTATAGCGCAGTACAGTTAGGTTTCGCGGATATCCCCGAAAGAAAACTGAATAAGGCTGCAAAAGGACATTTTGCAAAGAAAAACCTTTCTTACAAAAAGTACCTTAAAGAATTCCGTCTTGATAATGCGGAAGAAATGAACATTGGCGACATCATTACAGCCGATACATTCACAGAAGGTGAAAAGGTCGACGTAACAGGAATCTCCAAAGGTCACGGCTTCTCGGGTTTTATCAAAAGATGG
>JAZRPU010000174.1:0-3206 GCA_045649365.1 Eubacteriales bacterium
CTCCCGCTTTTGTTTCGGTAATTTCTTCAATTGTTTTCCCAAGAACGCCTGTATGGTCAAGTCCAATTTCTGTTATTATAACAAGTTCAGGGGCTGGAATTACATTAGTCGAATCTAAAAGTCCGCCCATTCCCGCTTCCAGCACCACGATATCAACGTTATGACGATTAAAGTATTCAAAACCTATAGCAGTTACTATTTCAAACTCTGTCGGATGATCTCTCATGCCGTCGGCATAATTTCTCACATAATCTGTAATTTCTGCCAACTCATTATCGCAAATCATTTGGCCGTCAATCTGTATTCTCTCGTTGAATCTTATTACATAAGGCGAAATATAAAGTCCGGTTTTATATCCCGCTTCAGTCAAAATCGAAGAAAGCATCTTCGACGTTGAGCCTTTCCCGTTTGTACCAACAACGTGAACAAACTTTAATTTTTTTTCGGGATTCCCCATAAGTTTCAATAATTCTTGTGTGCGGGAAAGTCCAGGACGACTTTTATTCCATGAAACAGAATGAATGTATTCTATAGCTTCATTATAGTTCATAATCAGAAAATCCCTTTATATAATTATCACTCAATATTAAAAGCAGTACAAGTGTTTCCATCGATGCAATGAAAGCATAGACCGCGGCACGTATTCCAAAAAGATACCAAAACGAAGTTGTGGAAAAATAATATACATGAAGTCCATAAGTTTTTATAAACAAGCATCCCACAACGTGAGCCGAAACACATGATATTACTGTTTTTATTTTTTTGTGAGGAAACTTATCCAATATTTTCGAAATCATTCCCGAAACAAGTCCCACAGAAAGCGCACCCATGGTTATAATAGGATTAATCTCCTGTGCAGTCACAACACAGCTTATAAGATCTGTACACAAACCGACACACAATCCATATACAGGGCCGAAAAGAATTCCCGACAGTATAATAGGAAGATTTTCAAAAGTCACTCTGACAAACACTCCAAAAGTGAGGTAATATCTACATACAGATCCTACCACAATACTTATCCCGATGAGCATGGCACAAACAGAAAGTTTTATTATACTATCTTTCAGATTGCTTCTTTTCTTTGAAACTTTTTTGTCCATTTTTTCCTCACAAATAAAAAGCTCCCCAAAAACAGGGGAGCCAAAATAGACAGCATATTCACAACCCAACAGCGGGATGCAGGTCCTATACCGCAAGCAATGCTTTTCGTCTGCCGAACAACTCCCCGTTTCCGCAGCACTTCACGCACAGAACCCTACTCTGTCGAAGAAAGAATACTACTTTTTTTCTGATTTGTCAATAGTTTTTTTCATTCTTTTGTTTTTTTTACAATTTTAAATTAATCAGAAATAATTTTGCTTTCAATTTTTAGTTTGCTTTTTCCGTCTTCATAATAAATAACGCCATTGCACTCGGTATTATAATCGTATTCGCGCCCCAAGAAAAATTCTTCGGAAATCAGCTCCTCGGTTTTTCTCGTCAATATCCTTTTTATTTCTCTTGCGGAGCCGCCTTGACGAAAGCATTCCTCGGCTGATGCCTTTATAAAGCTTTCATCGAAGCCTAAACATACGCCTCTTTCCGCAAGTCTGCTCGAAAGCATTTCGCTCTGCAAAAGAGCTATTTTTTCCAAATCAAAAACCGAAAGCTTCTCAAAAACTATTACGTCATCTATTCTGTCAGCAAGCTCTGATGACAAGGCTTTCTTTGAAATTTCTTTTTCCTTTGAACGAACAGCATTTTGTTCCATGCAAAATCCCGCAAAATTGGATGTGCCATTTGTATAACCGCAATTTGAAGTTAATATAAGAATGCAGTTTCTAAAATTAACCTTCACTCCGTTTGAATCAGTAAGAACGCCCTCATCAAGAATTTGAAGAAGGATTGCTTTCACGTCATCGTGAGCCTTTTCTATTTCATCAAGCAACAACACGCAATAAGGATTTTGTCTTACTTTTTCCGTCAGGAATCCACCCTCTCCATATCCGGCATATCCGGGTGGCGCGCCTATAAGCTTTGTGGCACTTTGTTTTTCAGAATATTCTGACATATCAATTTTTATTAGTGAACGTTTATCTCCAAAAAGCACTTCACTCAAAACCTTGGCGCATTCAGTTTTTCCAACTCCCGAAGGACCTGCAAAAAGAAAAGCTCCTATAGGTTTGTTCAGATCCTTTATACCCGTTTTCATTCTTCTCACCGCTGAACAAAGAGCGCGAACACCCTTGCTTTGTCCGGGAAGACGTTTATTCATTTCCGATTCTAAAATAAGCATCTTTGCATTTTCGCTTCTGTTCATTACAGATGAGGGAATTCCTGTCATTTCTTCAAGAACGCTTTCCACGTCTGTTTTTCTTATAACGTTTGATTTCCCATTTATTTTCACCTTTGCCGCGGCTTCGTCCACAAGGTCAATTGCCTTGTCGGGCAAAAATCTGTCGGGAATATATCTTGACGAAAGAGATACAGCGGCAGATATTGCTTCATCACTTATAATTACATTATGATGCAATTCATATCCTGATTTTATTCCTTTTATTATTTCTTCGCATTCATCCTCTGTCGGCTCTTTAACGTTAACTTTTCTGAAGCGTCTTTCAAAAGCTCCATCTTTTTCTATATGCTTTTTATACTCCTTCAGAGTGGTAGCTCCAATCAATCGAATTTCACCTCTTGCAAGAGGTGGCTTTAATATATTGGAAGCATCTATAGCTCCTTCCGCTGCTCCAGCACCCACAACACAATGAATTTCATCAATGAAAAGAATCACATTTCCCGCTGCTTTAACCTCCTCGATAACCGCTTTCAGCTTTTCTTCAAATTCTCCTCGATATTTAGTACCCGCGACTATTGAAGAAATATCAAGAGAAACAAGTCTAAGTCCTTTCATTTCCGGAGGGACTTCATTAAAAGCTATTCTTCGCGCCAAGCCTTCAACAACAGCAGTTTTTCCAACTCCCGCTTCACCTATCAAACAAGGATTATTTTTATTTTTTCTAAGCAATATTCTGATTAGCTTATCTTCAACCTGTTCTCTGCCAATTACAGGTTCAATTAGTCCCCTCGATGCTTTTTCTGTCAAATCCACAGATATTTTATCAAGTTGCGGGGTTAATACCGCATTTCTACGAGAATTTCTGTTATCCGCCATGGAATCTATACTCCTATAAAGCTCTGATACATCGAAGTCGGATCGTAGCCAT
>JAZRPU010000175.1:0-5779 GCA_045649365.1 Eubacteriales bacterium
AACTCCGTTTTCGTTAAAGTCATAAGTTGCTTCGGGAAGAAGACCGTTTGTTTTTGTTACTAATACAGATGTATTTTTAACTGCTTTTCCATCTTCTGCAAAGTAGTAATAGTTTCCGTCTTTTTCTACAAGTCCTGCGAAAGTGGGAATACCATTTACATAGTAGAAGATATCACCGTTTTCTTCATAAATTCCATTTTGATCTGTAATTACCAAAATTGAAGAAGAATCACCGTTACCGTAAACACATTCAATAGTTGGTTCCTTGCTACCTGATGCGTAATATAAATCTGTTCCGTTTACGCTTCCTTCTCTTGTGGAGAATACAATTGATTGACCAGCTTTAACGGTATCAAGAACTGTGAATCCGATTGTGATAACAAGCTCTCCGTCGTTTTTGAGAGCGGAATAAGTTTCACCAGCTTTAGCAGAAGGATATTCAATTAAATCCATGAATATACATTTATAATATCCATCTTCTGCAAAAAGTCTGCAAACCTGTTCATAACGAGGTACGCGAACTTCTTCTCCCTGAACGGAAAGAGTGTACATGGGGCAAACCGTGATGAATGCATCCATTTTAGCTTGTTCCGTTATAATTGGAGCTACTAAAGTTTCATCGTAATCAAGAATGAACTCTACAGAGTAAAGATTGGCGAGGATGTCGTTAACTGAAATTACAACGTCAATTTTTTCGCCCGGTTTGACGGTTTCAGGTGCAGTAAAATCAAGTTTAAATTGATTTTGCTTAACTTCTGCAGCAGATACTACAAAGCATGAGCCCACAGAGGTGATAAGCATTGCAACAACGAGGAGAAAAGCAGAAATCGTTCTTTTCATTGTTGTACTCCTTAATAAATTTATTGACTATTAAGCCTTTTTGAGTTATGTATATAAAACTCCTATGTTCATTTATACATGATTTTTCTGGAAAAGTCAATTGTTTTACATTAAAATTAACCACATTTGTGTTAAAAATAAACAAAGAAAGATGATAAAAGCTAAATATTAATTTCTAATGAGCTAAATATAAATTTTGAAAACGCCGTTGTGTATAAAAGTCAAGCATTATACTAAATATCGTATTTCGCAAGTATTTGAGCAGGGGGTTTTGTAATAATGGAAATTATAGGAATAATTCCGCTGAAAATGCAAATAGCAAACATTATTACCAAAATCAAAAGGGAATACCACAAAGGATAAAAGAAAACCGTTTCCATAGCGGCGGAAATTCCAAAGCATGCCCAAATAAACAAGCTGGAGAAAAGATACCCCATAAATACGGTAAACAACACCAAAACCAAAGATTCAACAAGGAATCTGAACACAAGATTCTTTTTGGAAGTACCTATAGCTCTGTAAATTCCTATTTCTTTTACTCTGCCCATGAGAGAAGAACGCATGATAAAATACATGCAAAGGCTCATGATAACGAGAATAAACAACATTGTACTCAATCCAGAGAAAATTTCCTGAAAATTCGAATTGATTTTCTTATCAAAAAGGTCATCAGGGGTAATTATATCATAGCCTGAAAGCTCTCTTTTCAGATATTCTTCGGTTTTTTCTGCAGAAACAGAATGAACCAATGAATAATATGAGCGTGATTTTTGTTGATACTCATTATATCCCACGTCGTTATATTTAATTTCCGCTAAATCTTGTGTTCCTCCGTTTTGTCTGGAAATAGCGATATAATCCTTTTCGCTTACAAGATATGAGGTATTAACGTATTTATCTTCCTGACCTGATAAATAAAAATCCATTCTGTATTTATCAACGTCTTCAGATTCAGCAACAACGTAATTTTTTATTTCTTCATAAGTGGGAAGTTTGCCATGTTCTTCTTTATATTGAGAAACTGCATAATAATCATTGCTTAAATTGAGGAATTTCACATCCGGTATATTCTTTTCAAAATACAGCCAAAGCATATACGAAGAGGGATTAAGCATGTATATTTGTTCCAAATACTTTTCCGCTTCAGAATAATGATAGTCAATATATTCTCCGAATTTTTCATTTCGGAGAGTATCATAAACTGACTTATAGTTTTCAGAATCTTCTGAAACGGTCGGATACGTTTCTTTAATTAAAGCATCAAAATATTCTTTTTCGGATTTCTTTTCGATGCCCACATCCTTAAGGTAAGTATCGTAATCTGTATCTCTTAAAATCCGTTTCAATTTTAACTCTTTACCGTTTATCTTAATAATTTCTTCTAAAGCGGGAAGCTCAATGGATTCAGAAGCGTTTTTCAGAATAAGAACTGTTTCTCCTTCTGCAACGTTCAAATCAAAATCCGTTGCAAGATTAACGCTGACGTTACTTGTTTTATAATAAATACGCGCAATATCAACGTCACGAAGATATAATGCATTATTATTTGTTTCAACAATTCCGACTATTTTTATTTTCTTTCCATTTACAGATAAGCTTTCTGTAACAAATCCTAAAATGTCTTTATATTCTTTGATATATCCCAAAGAAGAATTTTTCAGAAGTTTTTTTGCAGAAGCGGTAGAGATAATTCCCTCTCCTTCGGAAAGACCTGTGTTTTTACCTGCAACAAGAGGAAGCTTTGATGCTATAGCCTCACTTAAATAAACAACGTTTGTTTCAAATGTTGAGGTATATACCACGTCTTTAGAAAAGCTCTCAAAGGCTCCCGATTCAAAGTTCAGATTAATATCTCCCAAATATTTTTTCTCTTTTATTGTGGAAAGAGTAACAAAATCTATTCCCGAGGCACTGTCGGAAAGAGCCGCAAGAAGCTTTTCAGACTCTCCTGCTTCCGACGTTTTAACGTAGAAAACATCAGGGTTAATTGATTCTTTTACATTTATAATGTCTTCAATAACCGTTCCCAATGATGCTGACATAAAAACGAGAACAGCGGCAAAAAGACCCATACACATTTTAACGGTTTTTTTGTTCTTTTTCTTCTTATTCTTTTTGGAAATGGCTTCATATCCGCTTTTGAAGGATTTTTTGAAATTAAACAATCTTCCCATTTTATTCCCGCTGATAGGCGGAAGACCCGTCATCTGAAGATTGTTTTTCTTTTCTTCTGCTTCCTTTTGCTTCTTGAAAACGCCTTCTTTCAGCTTTATCTCGCTGGAATCATCTAAAATCTGAACTTCTTTGGAATCAATACTTAAGTAAATTTTACCATTTTTATTTACTACCTTAAGCTTCAACGGAAAATGAGATTTTTCTCCGTAATATTCTATTTCCAGATTATCGTTTTTAATTTCTTTCTTTTCAAATTCTCCAAGATAAATAGCATTTTTATCTTTTTCCAAAAATCCTACAGCGTTTTCATTCTTCTTAACGTTAATAACCTTACCGTCAAAAAGCTCAATTACCATGTCACAATAATAGTCAACAAGGTTTGCTTCATGTGTTACAAGCAAAACAAGGTGTTCCTTTGAAATTTCTTTCAAAAGGTCCATTATCATAACGGTGTTTGCTTCGTCAAGGTTTCCCGTTGGCTCGTCGGCAAGAATTATTGGAGGATTTTTCACAATCGCTCTTGCAATGGCTATACGCTGTTGCTGACCACCTGACAAGGTATTGGGGGTACGATTGGCGTATTTATCCATATCAACGTTTTTAAGCGCAAGATTTACTCTTTCCTCAATTACTTTTTTATCTGTAATTCCGCAAAGCAAAAGCGCATCTGCAACGTTTTCAGCACAAGTTTCATTTTTACACAGATTATAATTCTGAAAAATATATCCCATATATTTATTTCTCAAATAATCTGCATTTTTGGAAATTTCTTCTCCTTTTACAGAAAGTGAGCCTGAATTATATTTATCAAGACCACCGATAACGTTAAGAAGAGTTGTTTTTCCGCAACCGCTTTTTCCGAATATGGCAACCATTCCTTTTTGCGGAAGCTCTAAAGAAACGTCATTTATAACGTGAATTTCGTTACTGTGCCCTTTATTGAAAAATTTGTGAAGAGAATTTATTTTAATCATTCTGTTTCTCCTCCTTTAAGAGCTTTTTTAACGCTTTGACCAAAAAGCTTTTTAATTTGTTTGTTTGTAATTCTGATTGTAAGGAGTATTACACCAAAAACTATAAGTAAATATTGTCCTGCATGAAGGAAAGTAAATACTTTATTAAGCATTGGCGTTGTAAATATTAAATACGCTCCTATAGCAACAACGACAAATGCAGGAATCAATGATAAAAACATTCTTATATACATTCCTATTTTTATTACTTTTACGGATATACCCATAGAACGCATTATTGCCATGTCGCCTTTAAATGCAGAAATAGTTCTTGAAGAACAAAGATTAAGGAAAAATGCAAGGAAAACGATAGTAGTAATCCACAAGCTGCCAGCCATTATTCCTGTAACAATGATATCTATTGTAGCCAAAGAATCTGGCTCAAAGGTAGTGTCGGCAGAAACTGCAAGATATTCTGTAGAATTCATTTTTTCTACAAAAGCTTTAGCAGTTTTTTCATCTTCAAAAAACAAAGAAGCCTGTTTATAGGATTTTGAAAGGAACTCTTCTGTAATTTCAAGAAGAAGCGATGGGTGGACAAGAATTGTTTGTTTGTCGTAACTCGTTTCTATTTCCTTATGAGAAATATAATCTTCAGAAATATTCATGGAAAAGTCCACTTTTTTTTCTACGTTCTCATAGAAATAGTCATATTCTACGTATTGATTTGAGTAAACAATAAAAGTTTCTGTTTCCCCTTTTTCAATCAACTCTTTATATCTTTCATCGCAAATGTAAAGCTTTCCTTCTTCCACGTTATAGGAAGGTAAAAGTGTGCAGCTTATTGTTTCTCCCGCACTCTCCGCGCTGCCTTTTGGTCTTACGGTAACTTCCATTTGCGTGTCGCTTTCGTAAAAATAATAAGTTGCTGTCAACGTGCGGAAGCCTTCTTCTGTCAAAAGACATTTTCCTTGAATTGTATTATCACAATAATATTTAACGCCTGTTACGATATATTTTGAATTTCCAAAATATATCTCATCAATTTCTATGAAATCTTCACCGAATATTCTGCTGAAATGTAAAGGAAGACAAAGAAAAACCTCGTTTGTTTTTTCGGGATATCTTCCCATAATATCGTTTCCGAAGCTCTCTCCGAAAACTAAATCAACGTCAGCATATTCGTCATATCCTGTAATGGGGTTATAATAGGAAAAATCTTCTCCATAAAAAAGGTCATACGCTATACCTGAAAAATCTTTATCAAGGAGTAAATCATAATGCAACGTACTTACAGCGCCATTTTCAGAAGCTAATTTTTTCAGTTCATCTTCAGAAATAACTTCTCCGCTACGCTTTGTAATTATAACTCTTCCTTCTATGTTTTCAAACATATAGTAATCTTCAAACAGCTCAAAAACATCACCACAAAAAGAAGTTATGGAAAAGATGCCGAAAGTTCCGATTATCATTAATAAGCAAAGGAAGAGAGAAAGTCTTGGTTTTGATATAAATATAGCTTTTCCAAGGGTAAAACCGTCTTTTATATTCTTTTTACGGGCTTTACTTTTACTTTTCTCAACTTTTGTTTTTGTTTTTTCATTTTGATTTTTTGAAGTTTCTGGCTTTGATATAACAGTATCGCTTTCAACCGCACCGTCGAAAAATCTGATGTGGCGTGTAGCATGATGCTCCACCTCTTCATAATTGTGAGTTACAATAATGAGGAGCTTATCCTTTGAAACCTCTTTTAAAAGCTCAATAATTTCTGCCGACGTTGTGGAATCAAGATTTCCCGTAGGCTCATCTGC
>JAZRPU010000176.1:0-4779 GCA_045649365.1 Eubacteriales bacterium
GATTGTTTTATATAATATATCACAACTTTTGAATAAAATCAACTGCATTTTGACGCCATGCTTGTAAACGAATCTATGTAATTTGTTTACTCTGCAAACAATTCGTTTAATTTAGTTTGTTGAGATTCATTGAAGCTTAAAAAGTCTGCTACCTCGTCTGTGTTTTTCGCTCCCTTAATTGCAATCGTTTCGGAATTAAACAGAGATTTTATTTCCAACATTTTATCCAAACAAATATCTTTTGCGCCCGATACGCGCCAATCAAAATCTCGGTTAGAGAAAGAAAAATATTTTCCGTCCTTCATTTCAACAATCATTTCGTATTTCCAATAGTCTCCCGTTCTGTATCCGGAAACGTATTGTGCTTTGATGGTCAAGTGAGTAAAATCCTCTGTGGTATATGTATCACCAGTGAGATTTATCATGTTGATCTTTTCTATACGATTGTCTTGGTATAGTGCATTTCGACCGAACAAGCTGAAAGGAATTAAGCAAGCACACAAAAACAAGCCTACGCACCACAACATAGTCATTTGACACACAAATTTCTTTTGCGAGGGCGTTTTCTTTAGATTGTATTTCTTGCGACGGAAGAGCGGGATGCAATCTTCTCTAAAAGGATATTCGCCGTATTTGTATTTTTTGATGCCGAAAATAGGTTTCTTTGATTCCCAACCAGAAATAAAGAGGACAAGAGCACTGATTTCAAGAAACAGCATAAACGGCACGGCAAACAAAAAGCTTGCATTGCTTCTGTATGCGACTGTTTCTGCTTTGCTGAATGCAATCATGTTACGAATATCGTCAAAGCAGAATGCTAACAACAATGCGCCCAAAAAGGAGAAGAGGATGCACAAGAAATATATACTTTTATCAAGAAAAGTTAATGGCGGGCATAAATGCTGCTTGTTATCTTTTCGTTTCGTTTTCTTACCCATGGCAATCTCCTTTCGTAATTTACAATAATATTATACAGCGATTTTGTAAACATTTCAAGTGTGCGGTTCAAATCTGTCCACAGTTTTGATGCTGTGGGAAATCTATATCAAAAAATACATTTCACCGGGTCGAATCTGTATACAGGGCCGAAAAGAGATGAAATCGTGCTTTGAACGATGAAATCCTCACTCTGTTCGGATGAAATCTTCAGCCTACGTCTTCAGATGAAATTAAATCCGTCTCTCCCATCCCAACGAAGTCGGATTTCACCGCAAAAAGATTTCATCTCACGCAAGCGGGATTTCTTCCGCCATCAGCGGATTTAATAAAAAAAGCACTTGCTCACGCAAGTGCTTTTTTTGGCAGGGATAGCTGGACTCGAACCAGCGCAATGCAGGAGTCAAAGTCCTGTGCCTTACCGACTTGGCTATATCCCTTCACAGCCCAAACATTTTACCACAAATAGTTTTATTTGTCAATACCTTTCATAAAAATTTTTTCCTGTATTTTGATTTTTATTTTTATGCTGTATTTATTACTTATTATTTAGTTCGCTTGTCTTATTATTTCTCATGTTTTGCATTTTTATTCTACGTCTTTTCTGCGCTTCATTTTAGATTATCAAAAGATAAAGCTCCGTTATGCAAATGCAAAACGGAGCTTTTATTTCTTTTGACATGAAATATATTAATTATGGAAAACAAATCAGAATTATTCTTTAGGCTCTATTAAACCATAATCATTTTCTTTGCGTTTATACACAAGGTTATACACACCTGTTTCAGCATTTCTGAACATAAAAAATTCATGTGACAGAAGATTCATTTGCATTATTGCTTCTTCAACCGTCATAGGTGCAAACTCAAACTTTTTAACTTTAGAAATTCTGATTTCTTCTTCAATTTCAGAATCAATTGCATCAGCTTCAGAAACCTCCGGAATGTCATTGCTGTACAATCTTTTATACAACCTTGTTCTATTTTTACGAATCTGACGTTCGATAATATCCACAGCGTGGTCAATAGCAAAGATAGGATCTTTATCCATCTCTTCGGCTCTGAAAATAGAGCTTCCTTTATAAATTGTAATCTCAACAATCACTCTTCCACGTTCTTCTTTCAAACGTACAGTCGCTTCTGTTTCAGATTCAAAAAATTTATTAAGTTTGTTAAGCTTTTTGTAAATTCTTTCTTTTACATCCTCAGTAAGCTCAAATTTTTTAGAAATGATAATAGGCTTCATTTGTATGACCTCCTTTGTTTTTTCTGTCATGATTATACTACATTTTTTAATATTTGTCAATAGGTTTTGTTAAAATATCACAAAAATATTTACAGGTGTCATTTTATGTCATTTTGCTCGTCGTGGCGCTTGTTTTCAATACGTTAAAAAATGGTTTAATCTTAATTAAAAAACCGCCAAAACGGATAATTACCATTTTCGCGGTTTAATAAACATATTCAATTATATCGTTTCCTCAGCATGACAAGTTACGTGGCAACCAATGTTCACAGCCACAGGAAGTCCTGCAATATGTGTTGCAAACCCCTCGACGGCAACCCACAACGCTGTTGTTCTACCGCCAATTCCTTGAGAGCAAATTCCAATTTCATTAACAGCATTAATTTTTTGTTCAAGCTCACCAAAACGATCACTGTAATCCCCAACAGGCCTGATTACCGCTTTTTTGGACAAATATGCAGAATAGTCAAACGTACCACCTACGCCAACACCAATTACAAGAGGTGGGCAAGGTTTCCCGCCTGCAAGCACAACTATTTCTTTGACAAAATCCACAATCGCTTCTTCACCTTGAGATGGGTTAAGCATTTTAATTCTGCTCATATTCTCGCTTCTAAAACCCTTGGGCATAACAATTATTTTAATATTATCACCAGATACTATATCTGTATAGATAACGGCAGGTGTATTATCTCCTCTATTTACTCTTTGAAGAGGGTCGGACACTACAGATTTTCTAAAATATCCTTCGTCACAAGCTTGCTTAACACCTTCATTCACAGCATCTTTAAACAGTCCGCCCGTGATGTGAACATCTTGACCAATTTCCTCAAAGACCACAGCCATTCCCGTGTCCTGACAGATAGGTATATTCTTTCTTTCGGCTGCTTCATAGTTCAAAACTAAATTATTCAAGATGCTTTTTCCAACGGAATTGCTTTCAAGCTTCTCGCAAACAGATATACTGTTTTTATATCGTCGATTAAATAAACATTTGCTTTTTAAAACAACCGTTTAACAGTCTCAGTTATAGTTGATACAGATATTTCCCTCACAAAAGTCTCAGTTATTTTCCACCATTATTGTAGTTATTGTAAAAAACAACTTCATCAGGGGAATGATATCCATTTTCTTTTGCCACTTTTTCCAGATAGCTTTCATCTACAGGCATTTCATATCTGTATTTAAGCTTTGCTACCTTTTCTTCGATTACTTCAAGATCTTCAGAAAACTCTTCCATTTCTCGTTGTGCCTCATTTACCTCATAAATAATTCGCACAACGTTAAGGGTAAAATAAACAATAACAATAGCGAATGCAATTCTAATAAATACATTAAAAGTTATTTTCATAGTTAATTTACTTATTACAAATCCTCTTTTTTAAAGTTAAACGGATTCAATAACGGCTCTTTTTCGCAAGAGAGAACCCATATTTTGCTTGATGCAAAAGTCTTTTTTTCATAAAATAAGAAAGCAAAGACAATTTAATTTTAAAAACAGCCGTATTTATCCACAAAATAATTCTGTTAATAATTAGTCTTAATAACTTTGAAAAAGTTATTCTAACAAAAAAGACACCTAACGGGAAAATAACAAAAGGTAGAACACGAAACTTCCCAGAAGAAAAATTATATTGAAGTACAGAAATAAAAATCCCTGCCGAACTCGTGGCAAGGACGTCCGTAAGCCACACAAGACGTTTTCCGAAAAATGAAACTCGGAAGACCCATAACACATCATACATTATGGCAAAAACCATGCCAAAAACGAAAGCGTGAAAATAAAGCCCCGCAAAATCCGTGTTGCCCATATATTAACCAAAAAGCTTTGAAAGAATGCCTTTCTTAACATTTTTTTCTCCGTAAACTACGGCATCAATACATCCTTTAATGGCTATGGTTTTTTTATCGGAGTCTAAAGATATTATAGTAAGCTCCGACCCACCGATAATCAATTCACTGTTTCCAACAGATAAAACAACGTTAGAGTCATCGAAAATCAAAACCTCATCAATCCTGTCGGCTTCTAAATAATTTCTGTCTTTCAAAGTTATAGTCTGCTTAAATAAGTTTTCCGTCATATACTCATCCTCCAAGATAAGTATATGACGAAAAAACTTATATTAGAACTTATATTAGAACTTATTTCAAAACGGTATACATTTCAGACGCTTCTTCTTTTGTAACATGCTCTTTTATCATATTAACAACAAATTTAGTTGTTTTATTGCCATATTGAATTTCTATCACGTCACCAACTTTAACGTCATAAGAAGCTTTTGCTGTCTTTCCATTAACCACAACGTATGAAGAGTCACACGCTTCATTGGCAACAGTACGCCGCTTTATAATTCTGGAAAGCTTTAAAAACTTGTCAAGCCTCATAAAAAATTATTTGTTTACAGCATCCTTAAGAGTTTTTCCCGCTGAGAAAGCAGGAGCCTTGCAAGCTGCAATAACGATTTTTTCTTTAGTTTTGGGGTTAACGCCTGTTCTTTCAGCTCTTTCGTTAACTTTAAAAGTACCGAAGGAAGCGATTTGAACTTTATCGCCTTCGGAAAGAGCGGATGTTATAGCTGCGAAAACAGCGTTAACAGC
>JAZRPU010000177.1:0-11014 GCA_045649365.1 Eubacteriales bacterium
CCACGTTCTGCCCAAACAATCTTCAAGGTGGAAGTCGATTTTAGGGCCGTAGAATGCGCCGTCTCCCTCGTTGATTTCGTAAGCCATTCCGAGTTCATCCAAAGCGGCTTTCAAACCGTTTGTTGCCATATCCCAATCTTCAATGCTTCCCAAATGGTCTTCGGGCATTGTTGAAAGTTCTATGCTGTATTTAAAGCCGAACAAGTTGTAAACCTCGTCTATAAGACGTACTACACCTTTTATTTCGTCGGTAATTTGTTCTTTTGTCATGAATATGTGAGCATCATCTTGAGTAAAGCATCTTACTCTCATAAGTCCATGGAGTGCGCCTGCTTTTTCATGTCTGTGAACAAGACCAAGCTCGCCCACACGCATTGGAAGTTCCTTATAAGAATGAGGCTTCATGTTGTAAACCAAAAGGCTTCCGGGGCAGTTCATTGGTTTTACCGCAAATGTATTTTCATCAATTTCGGAAGTGTACATATTCTGGCTATAGTGTGCCCAATGTCCTGAAGTTTCCCAAAGTGTTTTGGTAAGCATCATAGGAGTGCTTATTTCCACATATCCCTCTCTTGTATGAATTTCTCTCCAGAATTTCATAAGCTCGTTTTTAACAATCATTCCTTTAGGAAGAAAGAATGGGAATCCCGGTCCTTCATCCATTATGTCAAAAAGCTCAAGTTCTTTTCCGATTTTTCTATGGTCACGTTTTTTAGCTTCTTCAATTCTGTCAAGATATTCCTTGAGCTCACCAGCGGATGGGAATGCTATACCATAAATACGGGAAAGCATTTTATTTTTTTCGTCGCCTCTCCAATATGCGCCTGCAACCTTTGTTAATTTAAAAGCTTTAACTACAGATGTGTATGCAACGTGAGGTCCTGCACAAAGGTCTGAAAATTCACCCTGTTCAAAAAAGCTGATATCTTCACCTTCAGGAATGTCAGAAAGTAATTCAACCTTATATGGCTCTTCTGATTTATTTATTTTTTCGAGAGCTTCTTCTCTTGAAAGCGTTATTCTTTTCAAAGGAAGATTCTCCTTAACGATTTTTTTCATTTCTGCTTCAATAGCATCAAAGTCGTCAGCTGTAAAGGGAGTTTCTCTGTCAAAGTCATAATAGAAGCCTTCTTTAATAGCAGGTCCTATTGTTAATTTGGTTTCAGGATATAAACGTTTTACTGCTTGAGCTAAAATGTGAGATGCTGTATGCCAAAACGCTTTTCTACCCTCTTCCTCCTTAAACGAGATATCGGAAATACTTCCGTCATGTGCTATAACCTTCATGTTTCTCCACCGCGCAAAGCGCACCCTTTCTCTTTTTTAAATATTTGTCAAATTATAATTACTCAAGTTAAAATATAATTACACATTCTAACTGTTAAATAATATCATATTTCAGTTGATATGTCAACAATTTTATAAAAATTTCCATTTATAAAAGCTCTAAAAGCACAAAAAAACATTTAATCTCAATGATTGTTATTTTTAAAAATATAATGGGTTTATCTCTAATTCATCTGAAGATGACAGCACATAATATTTTCAAACAACTTTGTGGTAGTATAAAACAAAAAACAAATATTATAAATTTCAAATTTTATCACTAAAAATCACAAAAGTAAAAATTATAACTTTACTCCTCACTAAAAATATCAACTGCACAAAATAGTTAATACAAACAAATAAAATCAAGTGCCGAGAGGGTTATCTTCCTCTCGGCACGATTCATTTTATTCTTCTAATTCTTGCTAAAAGTCTTTATGTTGAAAGAAACAGCATAAAAGTTTAAAACAATTCTACACACGTTTTAATTTTGCGGGGTGACTAAAACTCCATCAAGATTTTTCCAGACGAAAGTTCCGTTTTCAAAGATAATATATCCCCTCTCGCTCTGATTTTTTGGAATAGAAACAGAGCCCGGGTTTATATATCTCACGTTATCAATATTTTTATCTGTTGGGACATGAGTATGTCCATATACAACAACAGCGTTTTCCGGAACAGGAAAATGGGCTTTGGGAGCTAATTTATGGCCATGGGTTGCATAAAGCGACAATCCGTTATCATGGATAACTGCACAATCAGATAATATTGGAAAATCAAGCATCATCTGATCAACTTCCCCATCACAATTCCCTCTCACAGCAACGATTTTTTCTTTATATGAATTTAGCAATGAAGAAACTTTTTTGCAATCATATTCCATTGGTAAATCATTCCTTGGACCATGATACAGAATATCTCCCAAAAGAAGAAGTAAATCACATTTTTCTTCTTCAAATCGTTCCATAAGCTTACTACAAAATCTAAAAGAACCATGTATATCGGAAGCAATCATTATTTTCATTCTATAAAGCCACCTTTCTGACGTTTTGTTTTACAGCACTACTTTTTGTTCTTCTTGTTCTTCTTATATTCTTTCACAGCTTGCTTTATATGGGAAAAGGTTTCTTCCTCCCCTTTTTCAGAAAGCATAACGAGCCAGCTTTTTAATATTTCCGCTGTTTTTTCATGCATTTCTTCAGAAGCATATCCACCCAGAAAGTATTCAAGAGCAGAACTGTCAGTATAATTTTTACCCTTGTATATTTTGCTTGCGGCAACTCTATCACAAAACATTTCCGCAACATAATTCAAAGGCATTTCAACCGCTTCATATCTTTTGGTTTTAGGATTAACATCTACCCAATATTCAAAATGATGTTTATTTCTGCCTTTATGATGAAGCCATGCAGTAGAATAGCCAAAAAGCTCTCTTTCTTTTTCATTTGGACTTCTTGTGCCTTGATAATACTTTATACCCTTTAAAAATTCCGTGGGCGAATATTTTGAAAGGTCATGCTTCAAGCCTTGAAAAAACAATCCGACTTTAAAGCAATGTACTATAACCTTATTTCTATGCCTGTTCACAGTTTTTAAATGACCAAAAAAATCCATTTGAAATATTATCTCCCATCATTTTCCAACACAGAATTTGGAAAAAATTTCGCCAACTATAGCTTCAGATACTTTTCTGCCTTCGAACTCTTTTAATGCAGATATAGCTTCTTCAATATCAAATCCCGCTATATCCTGAGTAAATCCGTCGAGGGAAGAAATAGAATTATTCACTGCAACGTAAGCCTTATTTAATGCTGAATACTGTCTTGAATTAATAATAATTTCGGAATTCAAATCCGTTTCATTTTCACCACATATTTCTCCAACGATTTCTTTCAAGCGGGAGATTTGTTCTTCAGTTGGAGAGATAGCGGAAAAATAACAGCAATAAGGCAAAGCGTTGTCATGTTCCTTTACCACAGAACACTTATCAGTTTTATTGAAAATTAGTACAGCGCAATCTTCCTTGCCGAACTCTTTAACATTTTTAATAACCTCTAAATCATCGGGACACAAGCCTTCGGAGGCATCGGCTACAACGAAAACCAAATCAGCATTTTGTATATACTCAAGGCTTTTTTCCATTCCCATTTTTTCTATAAAATCGCCTTCAGAATGAAGTCCTGCCGTATCTGCTACGTTCAAAACAATGTCGCCAAACCTTATTTTTTCAGTAACTACATCGCGAGTCGTTCCCGCCACATCGGAAACCAAAGCCCTGTCATATCCCGCTAAAAAATTCATAATAGAGCTTTTTCCCATGTTAGGTCTGCCTGCAATAACTGTTTTTACTCCGTCGGAAATTGCTTTTCCATATTTAAAAGTATTCTTCAGCTTTGAAATATCATTTCTCACGTTTATAAGAATACTTTTCATCTCATCAACAGAAACGTCTGTCATGTCCTCATCAGGATAGTCAATATATGCATAAACAGAAGCCGCCAAGGATATAAGTCTATCTGCAATATCATTGATTCTTTTAGACAACGACCCTCTGCTTTGATTGGCACTAATATTAAGATGCTTATCTGTAACAGCATCAATTATTCCGCCTATTGCTTCAGCCTGCGAAAGGGTTATTTTTCCATTAATGAAAGCACGTTTTGTAAATTCTCCGGGGGCTGCATATTCTGCTCCCGCACAAAGACAAGCATTAAGTAATCTTTGTGTTACAAGTATTCCACCGTGACAGCTTAATTCCACAGTATCTTCTCCCGTAAAGGAGCGGGGACCCTTAAAAAACGTTATCAAGCCATCATCAAAAACGCCCTCTTCATCAGCAAAGCTACCGTAAATTGCCGTACCGGATTTATATTCATCTATACGTTTTTCGGATTTAGCAAAAAAGATTTTTGAAACAACCTCTAAAGCTTTATTACCCGATACTCTTATTACTGCAATTCCACCTTTTCCAAAGGGTGTGGAAACTGCAGCTATTGTTCTTTCTAAATTCATTAAAGCTCTCCGCAATTAATTTTCTTTATGGTTTCTTCTCTGTTAGAAATATACATCTTATGCCAAGTGTTGAACACAAGAATAGACCAAATTTCATGATAAAGGTCACGTTTTCCCGTTCTATGTTCTTCAAGAAGCTTTAACGCTCCGTTTTTATCGATATATTCTTCCGCGCATTCATTGATTATTTTTTCTTTTGCCCAATCATAAAGCTCATCTTTAAGCCAAGCTCTCACGGGCACAGGATAGCCAAGTTTAGGTCTGACTATTGTTTCCGCATTAAGAATATCTCTGAATGCATCTCTCAAGATAAATTTTGTGGTATTATTTCTCAATTTATCCCCATCACAAAGCTCTCTTGCAACTTCATATACCTTTTTATCCAAGAAAGGCACTCGCACCTCAAGAGCGTTCGCCATGCTGAGTCTATCACCTTTTACCAATATATCTGAAGGAAGCCATGTATTGAAATCACAATACTGCATTTTCATTACAGAAGAATATCCTTCAGTTTTTTCGTAAATATGTCGTGTTCTGTCTGTGAATTTTAAGTCCGCGGAATAGGTTTTGAGAAAATCTCTTTTTTCTTTTTCAGAAAAAACAAAGGAGTTTCCAACAAAGCGTTCTTCAACGGGAACAAGTCCTCTTTCAAGGAGCTGTTTTCCTTTCATTCCTTGAGGCATTATTTTCTGAATAAGCTTCAAAGGAGATTTTATAACACAAGGAAGTTGGCTTATTTTATCAGCAGCTCTTGAGCTATCATAAATTCTGTATCCTGCAAACATCTCATCTGACCCTTCACCAGATAAAACAACCTTAACATGTTTAGCCGCCTCTTTGCTTATAAGATAAATTGCGACTACAGAAGGGTCTGCAACAGGAGAATCAAGATGATAAATAACTCTTTCGTAAGAATTAAGAAAATCATCTATATTACATTCAAGCAAAACGTGGTCTATATCAAGATGAGAGGAAATCTCTTTAGCATCGGCAAGCTCTGTATATCCTTTAACGTTGAATCCAACAGTAAACGCCTTTATACCCGGTTGAAGTTTAGAAGCAACTGCTGTTATTACCGCTGAATCAATACCGCTGGAAAGAAAGCTTCCTAACGGTACGTCACTCAACATGTGAGCTGCAACACTTTCTTCAACGGTTTCTCTTAACTTTTTCTTTTTTTCGTCGTAAGAGGTTCTCACATCGGGAGCAAAAGACTGCTTATAGTACTCTTTTATTTCAGGATATTCTGAAAATAGCATATAGGAGCCTTTGGGAAGAATTTTAATAGTTTCGGTTATAGTATCCGGCTCTGTAACGTATTGAAAGGTAAAATAATGCTGTAATCTTTCTTTATTCACATCAAAGCCTGCATATTCTTCATCAAAAAAGAAAGCCTTCATCTCGCTGGAAAATACAATTCCATTTTCAGAAACTCTATAATACAACGGTTTTATTCCAAAAGGATCTCTTGCGGCAAATATTCTTTTGTTCAATTTATCGTAAATAAGTATGGCAAACATTCCGCGAAGCTTTGATATGAAACTTTCTCCCTCTTTCATATACAAGTTAACGATAACTTCAATTTCCGAATTTGTTTTAAAAACAATGCCTTCTTCTTCCAAACTCTTTTTAAGCTCGCGATAATTATAAATTTCGCCATTAAAAACCGCTGCATAGTTTTCGCATTCAGAAACAAAAGGCTGACTTCCACCATCCAAATCTATAATACTCAATCTTCTGAATGCAAACAAGGCGTTATCTCCAACGTAAAGTTTGCTATCATCAGGGCCTCTATGTCTGATGGAATTTGACATTTTTTCGATTTGAGAAATATATTCCCTTGTATCACCGTTTTTAATAAAAACACCCGCAAAACCGCACATATTAACAAAATCCTTTTCAAAATCCTTTTTATTTGAAAAACAGCTATGCTTTCGTATTGAATCTGGTATATATTTTCGTATAATGATAGATTGCAATAAAAAGCGAAACAATCATCACCGCAACAAAATAAGGTCTCCAAATGGGGCAAATAATATTTGCTCCACCACAAGCTATAGCTATTAAATAGAAAACATCTCCCCACTCATACACTTCAGTCAGTTTTTTCCCAAACATGCTTTCGTATGCAGAAGTGGTTATTTCATGTATTTTCGAAAAATAATTGAAAGTAAAAACAATATACCCAATGGCAAGCACGGAGCTTACAACAAGATGTAAAACAGATATATCCCAAAGCTCCAATATTACGTTTTCGATAAATCTATATCTGTATAAATAAACTAAAATCTGAAAACCCAAGGTTGGTAGCGCATATTTTAAAATATCCTTACAGTTTACGTATTGTCTTATGATAAAAAGTCCAATCAAAGAAAGCAAAACAGAAAGAAATTCCGGAAGAAAGTGAACTGTGTCAAGAACGAAATCATAAATAAAAACATGAGATACCAGAATAAGACCGCTTCCAAAATTTATGTTAAAGAAGTTTATAGGTACACCGTTTTTAGAATAATCTTCGCAATACATAGACAACAGCTTTTTATTCAAAGTTGTATCTTTTTCAAACGCCTTGCAATACTTGAAAACGTTTTGAAGCCATGCAACAGCAATTCCTGCAGATAAAACAAAACACACAGCAATAGCATATTTTTCAGTTGAAAGAATAGTTCTGTAATCCTTATCCAACGAAAGCTCTCCCGCTGCCTCGACTTCTACCAATGCATACAGTTTTGGAATGACTACAAGGGCTGCTTTTACTATCAAATATATTTTTGTCATGAATTTAGCTTCGAAGACAGATGGAAAGCCTTCGCTCCCGTGTCTGTCTGTACAATAATCCATTCCGTTAAATATATCATTACACGCGCCGAATCCCAACATTAAAGTCAACGCCATATAAGAAAACGTTAAAGTTAAATCCCATGACGAATCCATTTTGAACGTATAAAACATCAAAACGAAAAATGCTCCCGAAACAGCACATAAATATTTAAGCTTATTGACTCCGTATTCAATATCACCGTTGATTCGCTTTATTCCGTCTAATCCAAGTATTAAAAGAAAATAACCTACAAAATCAGGAAAAAAATCAATTAGTCCGACTAACGGATTTGACAAAAATACAAGTCCGACGGCAATCAAAGGAAATCTAAAAATTTTAAATGAAGGTTTTGACGTCTTCAATTTATTCTTTGATAATTTCATCGTTTTCCGTTTCATCCTCAATAGCAAACGTGGTATAACACGAATAGATATAAATAAAATTAAAAATTATAATCGGGAAATGAAGAATTGTTACTATATTCAAAGCCACCATAGGTGTTCCGCCTGCGGTAAGAAATCCCCACACAGAAAAGAAAACTATATTTATCGCCATATTTCTGCAAGCTTTGAATCCCAGATTCGTTGCCTCTGTTTTCATACAAAGCTTTCTCACACTCTGATAGAAGAAATAGTGGAAGCAAAGAGAACCAAATATAAATATTGCATTGAATATCGCTTCAGATATTTTAACCATCTTTTTTCTTGATTCGTCTTCCTCGTCGGATTCTGAAGCTTCATCAGTTTCGTTGCTTACGATTTCCGAAGCTTCCCCCAAAGCTTCAGTTTCACTTGAAGAGCTTTCGATACTGACGACAGGTACTTGGTAATCATAATTACGAAACACACCCCAATCAAAGACCGTATCTGCAAACACAAACAGATTAAAAAGACCGACAGGAATCAAAAGAACAACAGCAAATATACTCTTTTTAAAGCTTTTTTCTATTTTCATAAGCTTTTTAAGAGCAATAAGCATTATAACGTAGCCAACAAGGTCTGCTCCCGTTGTATAGAAAGTTAAAAAAATGTATCCCAGAGCTAAAAGTCCAAATCCCATATTTTACACCGTTTTTCGTTTTAATCGTTGGGTCGGGATATCCGACCCAGCTTATTAATTTACATCAAGATTATTTGCAGCACATTATTCTTCGGATTTTGCTCCTCCAACAGAGCCGCAACATTTTTTATATTTTTTTCCGCTGCCGCAAGGACAAGGGTCATTAGGTCCCGCTTTTTTAGATGAAACCTTTGAAACAGTGATTTTCTTTTCAGGTGTCTGACCTTTGAGTCCTGCATTTGCTGCAGTCATTACCTGTTTACGTTCTACTTTTTGAGCAGGTTTTACTGTAAGTATCATTCTTACAGTTTCCTCACGAATAGAGTCAATCATAGCATCGAACATGTCAGCGCCTTGAATTTTATATTCATTAATAGGACTTCTTTGAGCAAAAGCATGAAGATTGATTCCTGAAATGAGGTCATCCATAGCATCTATATGCTCAACCCAATGTTTATCAACAACTCTGAGAAGAATTGCTCTCTGAACTTCTTTGAATATTTCAGGGGTAAAAAGCTCTTCTTGCTCATCAAAACGCTTATCGGCACGTTCAATAAGCTCTTTTTTCAATTTGTCCTTTGATAAAGCATTTAACTCATCATAGGAATAATTAAAATCGTCATCAGAAGTCAAAACGCCTCTAAAATGAGAACGAAGTCCTTCAAAATTCCATTCGTCAGGAATGTCAGAGGATGCAAAATCACCCAAGGAACTTATGACGGTTTCATGAACCATGTTTTTGATTTTTTCTGTCATATCAGAATCATCAAGAACACTTCTTCTTTGACCATATATTATCTCACGCTGTTGGTTCATAACGTCGTCATATTCCAAAACGTGCTTTCTGCGCTCAAAGTTAGTTCCTTCCAAGCGTTTTTGCGCTGTTTCAATAGAATTGGAAACGAGCTTTGCATCAATTGCTTGATCTTCGGGAATATTGAGTTTGGATACGATTCCTACAAGACGGTCGCCACCGAACAATCGCATCAAATCATCTTCAAGAGAAATAAAGAATCTGCTTTCGCCGGGATCACCTTGTCTTCCCGCACGTCCTCTGAGCTGGTTATCGATACGACGGCTTTCATGACGTTCTGTACCTAATATGAAAAGTCCGCCCGCTTCTCTTACTTTTTCAGCCTCAACGCTGATTTCTTTCTGGAATGCATCGTTATATTCCTTGAATTTAGCTCTCGCTTCTATGATACTTTGGTCATCAGTTTCTCCAAAGCTTGTAGCTTCATATATCATACTTTCGTCATAGCCTTCGCCACGAAGCTTGTTTTTGGCAAGAAATTCCGCATTTCCGCCCAACATAATATCGGTACCTCTACCTGCCATGTTTGTAGAAATAGTAACGGCACCAAACTTACCCGCCTGTGCAATTATTTCTGCTTCTTTTTCGTGATATTTAGCGTTGAGAACGTTATGCTTTATACCATTTCTGGAAAGAATCTTTGATAAAAGCTCTGATTTGTCAATGGAAACCGTACCAACAAGAACGGGCTGTCCTTTCTCATGACATGTTTTAATCTGTTCAACAATTGCAGAATATTTTCCGCTTGTAGTTGTATATACAACGTCATTAAGGTCTTTTCTTATCATTGGTCTGTTAGTAGGTATCTCAACTACGTCGAGAGCATATATCTCTCTGAATTCGTTTTCTTCTGTAAGCGCAGTACCTGTCATGCCCGAAAGCTTTGTATAAAGTCTGAAGAAATTCTGATACGTTATTGTGGCTTGTGTTTTATTTTCCTTTTCAACTTTAACGCCTTCTTTGGCTTCGATTGCCTGATGCAATCCGTTTGAATAACGTCTTCCATGCATTATTCTTCCTGTAAAAGCATCAACTATAAGAACCTGACCGTCTTTAACGATATAGTCAACTTCATTTTTCATAACGCCTCTTGCTCTTATAGCGTTATTTATATAGTGCATTATATCATTATTTTCTATATCACCAAGATTTTCAACGCCGAAGAATTTTTCTGCTTTTTTAACACCGTTTGATGTGAGAACAGCGGTTCTTGCTTTTTCATCAACGATGTAGTCTTCTTCTACATCTTCCTGAGATTCCTTTGCATCAATTTCTTTTATTTTGAGGACTTTGAGCCCTTTAACAAAAGAGTCTGCTTTAGCATACATGGGTGAGCTATCGTCTGACGGACCTGATATAATAAGAGGTGTTCTTGCTTCATCAATAAGAACAGAGTCAACCTCGTCAACAATAGCAAAATTATGGCCCCTTTGAACCATATTTCTCTTATAGATTACCATGTTATCTCTCAAGTAATCAAAACCAAATTCGCTATTCGTACCATAAGTAATATCTGCCGCATAAGCTTCTCTTTTATCGGCGGGGGACATTTGATGAACAACCAAACCAACTTTCAGACCGAGAAATCTATATATATTTCCCATCCATTCGCTATCTCTTCGTGCAAGATATTCATTTACAGTAACAACGTGAACGCCCTTTCCGGACAAAGCGTTAAGATATGCAGGAAGAGTTGCCATGAGGGTTTTTCCTTCACCCGTTTTCATTTCTGCAATTCTTCCTTGGTGAATAATAATGCCACCAATAAGCTGAACGTGATAATGACGCTTTCCAAGGATTCTTGTTGAGGCTTCTCTTACAACAGCAAAAGCATCGGGAAGAATATCATCTAAAGTTTCTCCTTTTTCCAATCTTCCTTTCAAAATTTCAGTTTGAGATTTAAGCTCACTATCTGTCATGGAAGAATATTTATCTGCCAAGCTTTCTATAACGTTAGCTATTTTTTCAACTTTTTTAATTTG
>JAZRPU010000178.1:0-12227 GCA_045649365.1 Eubacteriales bacterium
TTACCTATGCATATCAAAACTGAATCGGGATTGATTCGTACAATCTCTTTAAAGACAGAAACGAGAAAAGAGTGATTCTTTTCTTCAGAAAAACGACCAACGTTTATTATAACAAGTTTATCTTTTATATTCAATTTACCTCTGACTTCTTTTCTTGTTTCGTCTGAAAACAAATATTCTTCTGTATTAATTCCGTTTTTTAAAATAATTGAGTTGGAAAAAGATTTACCAAAAAGCCAATCACTTGCATCTTTGCTGCAAGCAAAAAAATCTGTGCCATAGCGCAAAATGCTCTTCTTAAAATGATTCTTAATCATTCCTTCTACAAATGAATATTTAGGAAAAGATGTGTGAGAATGGGCTATTCTTGTTTTTATTCCATTTTCTTTGGCGGATTTGAGAATTATACTGCTAAAGGAATTAATGTGACTGTGTACTATTTCGTATTCATTATGTGATTTGAAAAACATATCGATAGACTTTTTAAAACTCAAATATCCGACTTTTTTTAAGGAAGGGACTTTATATATTTTACCGCCCATTGCCTTGATTTCGTCTTCAAAAAAACCGTTATCTTCTCTGATAACGAGAAAATCAAATACTATCTTTTCTCTGTCAACGCTTCTGAAAATATTCATTATCAAGGTTTCTATTCCACCAATATTAAGAACAGAGGTCACTTGAAGTATTCTTTTAGGCTTCATAATATTGTCTTTCAAATGTATATTAAGAATTCAAATGTTATCAATGTTGTTGATTATTAGCTTGAACTTCCCATTGCTTGCTTTAGGAATATTTGAAACATGATGAAAAATAAGTTCCATATCAGAGCCTATTTTATACGATAGCTCATCTTTTAACAGCTTGTCTTCTTCTGTGTTGTAATTTTCATCTGCTTCAAGATAAACGTGAATGGTATTTAAATCATTTTGAACAAATTGAGCCGCCCTTATTTTTGTGCTTAATAGCTCAACACATGCGCTTAAATGAATTGCTGTGAATTTACCATGACTTTTTGATAGAATATAATCCATTGTCCTGCCTTCAAGACTTTCTACAGTCTTAAGCGCCATCCCGCAAGGGCATTCAAGTTGATTTTGGCTTTGCTTCCCCTTATCACCTATTTTGTATCTTATGAGAGGTGTTCCATGAGTAAAAAAACTTGTAATCAGCATTTCGCCATCAGCATCAAATTCAATAATTCCTGTGTCTTCTCCGATGTGAAGATGAGATTTTTCACATTCGAAAATGAAAGTTGCACCTTCTGATGAGGAATATTGATCGTATACTTTGCATCCAAAAGCTCGCTCTATTTCGGAACGATGGCTGGGATATAATGTTTCTGATGTTGTGAAAATAGCAATAGGGCGAAACTCAATATTTATGTTGTTTGTATTTATATATTTCGCTACCGCATAGATTGATGATGGATAACCGTCTATAGAGTGGGGCTTGAATTTGTTTAAATTTTCAACGTAATATTTTATATTGTCACCGTTGCAACGATGGGTGGAATATAGTCTTTGATTCATCCATTTGTTGTCACGCCAGAACACTTTACTCTTTTGGTTTGGCGGAACGATGTTTGAACTGTTAAAAGAAGCCCTTTTCATTTTGCGATGAATGAAGCCGTGACGTTCTTTAAATACATCTAAATAAGCAAGTCTTGTTTGATAATCAGAAAGTGTATGTCTGAATCTGAGGGATTTTCCTGTTGTACCACCTGTTTTGCTGAAATAACACTTGTTTTGAGGAATTGTGTAAATGCTATCCATATTTTGCCTTAATAATTCCTTATCAAGTATCGGAAGCATAGAAATATCATCTGCCGACTTAATTTCCGAAAGATTTATATCTTTATAAAATCTTTCGTAAAAAGGTGAATTGTTGTATGCATAATTTATAAGCTCTAAAAACCTTTTGTTTTTAATGGACTTAATATATTCTTTATCGTTGTAATTTGTGTTTCTGAATTCTGAAAGTGCCTTTTTGTAATATTTTCCAAAACGAATTCTGGCTCTTCTACCGCCTTCAAGGGTTGTTAAAATGTTTTGAATAAAAATAGGGGAGTGACGATATATATCCATTAATGACAACAGAAAACACCTCGACATATATTATGTATATTTTCATTTTATCATTGGCTATGGATTTTGTCAAGGGAAAAAAATGAATTGAGGAAAAATAGTGTTGTATATTGATTTTAAAATAATTATATGGTATAATTTTTATAATATGGAATAATATTTAAAAATGCGAGGATGTTTTATGATAAAAAAAGTTTTATCTGTTTTATTAGCGTTTATAATGATTACCAGTTTTTCGGTTATTTCCTTTGCCTCTTCGGGCATCCTTTCTGGAGAAGGACTGAAAACGAATTTAATGCAAAAAATTGAATTTTCTTATTATTCTGCAGCAGATTCAACCTCCATTTGCTATTATACGAATGATTATTTTTCAAAGAGCTCATATATATATGACCAATCCTTGTCAACAATGACATTGAGTTTAGCCTTTTCTGCATTTGGAAGTGCTCTTGGCGGTGAAGAGGATTATTCAAACAAAAGCTCAAATGCAAAAGCACTTCTTTCTAAAATCGGAATGGAAGAAGAAAATATTGAGGTGAATGAAGATTTTACAGTTAAACCAACTATGGATTCTATTGGTGTTATTGCGGGTAATATGCCAATTACTGTAGAAAATGAAGACTACACTTTGGTAGCTATCGCCGTAAGAGGTGCAGGATACGGACAAGAATGGGCAAGTAATTTTACTTTGGGTACAGAAAATCAACATCAAGGCTTTTCAGAAGGAAAAGAAAAGGTTCTTGAGTTTTTGAAGGAATATTTTGAAAAACAGAATATTTCCGGAAAAATAAAAATCTGGTTGACAGGATATAGTCGCGGTGCGGCGGTTGCAAACCTTGTGGCAGGTTCAATAGATGACGGATATCAGCTTGATGATGATGCAATTTATGATCTTGACGACATTTATACATATTGCTTTGAATCTCCAGCGGGTGCACTCTTGGATGAAGTTAATGATAAAAAATACGAAAATATATTCAACATAATAAATCCCAATGATATAGTGCCCTTTGTCGCTCCTGCAGATATGGGATTTGGCAGATACGGTGTTGATATGTATATTCCTACCGCTGAAGCAAATCCCGAAAATTACGAAGCGTTGAAAGAAACTATGCTTAAGTTTTATTTTTCTCTTGAGGGAATAACTGCATATAACGTTGATGATTTCCAAATGAAAAAGCTTGGAGTGGCTAATTGGCTTCCCGGTGGGGCGCCTATAGAGTTTATTGTTGACGATACCAAAAACGATTATTCTCAAAATGTTTTTCTTTCAAAATATGTAGAAATTTTATCAAAAGAATTTTTCAAAGATAGAAATAATTTTGTATCAAAATATCAAACCCAAATCAGAGAAATATGTTCCGTTGTTTTTGGGTGTACAACTGAACAGCAAAAAATACTTATCGATTCATTTATTGCACAAGCGCAAAATAATTGGGGCGCGCTAGCATGGTCTTATGTATGGAATGCCGGTATAAACCCATGGGGAGATGAAGCAGATGCATTGCAAATGATTTCGGATTGGTTTAAACAGGCAATTAAAGATGCGGGAATAACAGACTATGATGAAGCGGTAATTGATTCTGCGGGAATAGCACTGGGCGATTTAATGCTTGCTCTTGTTACGAGCCATCCTAATTATTTCAGCACGTTGGTTATGAACGTTGATAAAATTGCCGAAGCGCATTTTCCCGAACTTTGTCTTGCTTGGATGCAGTCCATGGATAAAAACTATACTGATGATACTGTAGAATATACTCTTAATAAAAATGCATACAGAATCATTTATATTGAGGGCGATGCAGACGTAAACGTTTATAAGAATGACGAAACGTTAGTTGCTTCCTTTGAAAATGAAGAGGTTATATCTTTGGATAACTCATATTCATACGGATTTGATGAAAACTCAAAATATGTCATTCTTCCCATTGACTACAATTACACAGTAAAAATCGATAATGAGTCAGACTTCAACGTAAATTACATTGTAAAAGAGTATAATGCTACGGTTGGGTTTACAAGAATAGTAGAGTTTAAAAACGTTCAGAGTTCATCAGAGGAATTTTTAACAGGAATTGTTCCCATGTATTCTGAAGAAGAAATTCAAAGTGGCGCACCTATGGGCTCAACCGCAAACTATACGTTGAGTAATTCATCAAAGGGCGAGATAACAAAGAATACAGACGTAGCAAGATACAGTGAATTTAGAGTGGACGTAACTTCTTCTAATTCCGAGTATGGCACAGTAGAAGGCGAGAATATTTATAAATATGGTGAAAAAGCAATAATTACTGCGAAAAACGAAGAAGGATGTCTTTTTAAAGGATGGTATGAAAACGGTGTATTAATTTCTGAAGAAGCGATGTTTTCCACCGAAATATATGAAAACAGATGTTTTGAAGCATTGTTCACTCTTGCAGATTTAACACCGTACCAAGGCAATGGAGTAACAGTTGTGGGAACAACAGTTTACGGAATGTGGGATAAATTACAGCTTGAGCCTTCAAAGACGTTATTTAGAGATTCTGAAACATTAGAAGTTAATACTGAAAAGTATATTGGTACAGGTTCAATCTTCACATATAATGGAAAGAATTATGATATAGTAATCCTTGGCGACGTAGATGGCGATGGGGAAGTAACTGCAACCGACTACGTCAGAATTAAGGGGTGCTTTATGTTAACTTATGAAGTCGAAGGGGTGTATGCAGAAGCTGCAGATGCTGACGGTGACGGAGAACTCATGGCAACAGATTATTTGAGAATAAAATCACATTTTCTGCAAAAATATAATTTATATCAAAATAAAACAATGTAATTAAAAAAACGGATATTTTCTTGATTTATTTCAAAGAAAATGTCCGTTTTATTTTTTGATATAAAATTATTGCTTATGTGGTTTGTATTTAAAGATATCGAATTTGTACTTTTTACAATTATCTGTTGGCTCAACCACACCTTTTTTATCGCAAAGGAAATATTCCATTCCCGATATTTCTACAGAGTGTTGACAATTAGCACAAATATTAGGAATATCTTCTTTTGAAAATTCATTCTTTATCATACAAAAGCTCCTTGCATAAGTAATAAATAATATGATTTGAAACGAAAAAACCTTTATCAGTCAATGAAAAAATACCATCTTTATAATTTGCAAAACCATCTTTAACCAATTTGTTTAGTTTGGAAGACAGAGAGGGAATATAAAGTCCTTTTGATGTCCTGATGGCAAGCATTATTTCTTCTTCTTTTTTTTCATATTCAGAAATTTCTTCAGCGTTATTTAAACCAAGTGCGGTTAAAAAATCAGAGTTTTCTGATGCATGTATAAATGTATCTTTATTATCTTCCGCATAAAATCTTTTATTATCCCAATATGAATGAGCACCAGAACCAAATCCAATATATTCATGTCTTTCCCAATATCCAAGATTATGCTTTGACTCAAATCCGACTTGGGAAAAATTGGATATCTCATAGTGAGAATACCCATTTTCAGAAAGTTTTGAGCAGATTTCCAAATACATTTCAAGCTGTAAGTCATCATCGGGGAAAGTAAACTTTTCTTTTTCTGAATAAAGAGGAGTTCCTTTTTCTAATGATAATGCATAAGTGGATATATGCCTTGGGGATAAATTTAAAATGTTTTCCAAATCTTCCAAAACATCATTCAATGAAGTGTTTGGAAGGGCATACATTAAATCCAACGATATGTTGTCAAATCCTGCTTCTTTAAGGATTTGATATGCATTTTGAGCATCTTTGAAAGAGTGTATTCTGCCCAACGTATTAAGGCGATTATTAGATGTAGTCTGCACTCCTAAAGAAACACGGTTGAATCCATTTTGGAGTAAAATTTTTGCAGAGTCTAAAGTGATAGTTTTTGGATTTGCTTCAATAGTGATTTCGCAATTTTCCGAAAGCTTGAAAATTTTTTTAAAGTGATTAAGAAGGTCGCATAGGTTTTCACTTCCTACTGTAGTAGGAGTACCTCCGCCAAAATATACAGTTTCTATAATTGTATTCTCTTTATCAATTAGCGTTGAAAAATACGACGAGGTATTTTTCAACGCTTTAAAATAACGAGAAATCAATTCAGAATCAAGTATTTCCGAATAAAAGGAGCAATACTTACATTTTGAAAGACAAAAAGGAATATGAACGTAAATAGAAAGTTGTTTTTTAGTCATCGTCAAGCTTGAGGACGGCCATAAATGCTTCTTTGGAAACTTCAACGGTTCCGAGGGAGCGCATTTTCTTTTTACCTTCTTTTTGCTTTTCAAGAAGTTTTTTCTTTCTTGTAATGTCACCACCGTAACATTTTGCCAAAACGTCTTTTCTCATTGCTTTAACTGTTTCTCTGGCTATTATTTTGCCCCCAATAGCTGCTTGAACGGGGATTTCAAAAAGCTGACGGTCAATATTGTCTTTAAGCTTTTCGCAAATTCTTCTTGCTCTTGGGTAGGCTTTATCAGCATGAACAATAAGAGATAAGGAATCAACGCTATCACCGTTAAGAAGAAAATCAAGTTTAACAAGCTTTGACGGTTTGTATCCCATAGGCTCATAGTCTAAAGACGCATAACCTTTTGTCTTTGACTTTAACGTGTCGAAGAAATCATAAATAATCTCATTGAGAGGTAGCTCATAATGAAGCTCTGCTCTGTCGGAGGTAACGTATTTCATGTCAACAAAAGTACCTCTTCTGTCTTGACAAAGCTCCATGATGTTACCAACGTATGTTGAAGGCGTAATTATAGTTGCCTTCACCACGGGCTCTGCTGCAACGTCAATTTCTTCTGGGGAAGGGAAATTAGATGGGTTATCAATATATACAACATTACCATTGTTCAATTTTATCTCATAAATAACGCTTGGAGCTGTTGTAATAAGGTCAAGATTAAATTCACGTTCCAGTCTTTCTTGAATAACTTCCATGTGAAGTAATCCCAAAAAGCCACATCTGAATCCAAAGCCTAAAGCGAGAGAGGTTTCTGGCTCAAATATAAACGCTGAATCATTAAGTCTGAGCTTTTCCAATGCATCTCTTAAATCGCCAAGTCGCGAGCCATCAGCAGGATAAATACCGCTGAAAACCATTGGCAAGGCTTTTCTGAATCCGTCAAGAGGAGCGGAAGTTGGATTGTCCAAAAGCGTTACAGTATCGCCAACTTCAGTATCTGCAATATTTTTAATACTTGCAGTAAAGTAGCCTACTTCACCTGCAGATAAAACACCTGAATTGTTGAAACCGAAAGCAGTAAGTGTTCCTACTTCGATAGTTTCAAAAACTTTGCCTGTACTCATCATTTTAACTGCATCGCCGATTTTAAGTGTTCCGTCAATAACTCGTATATAAACGATAACGCCTTTATATGCATCAAAATAAGAATCAAATATCAAAGCTTTAAGCGGGGCGGTTGAATCACCCTTTGGTGCGGGAATATATTTTACAACAGCCTCAAGAACGTCTTCAATATTAATTCCGCATTTTGCAGAAATAAGAGGAGCGTAATCTGCGGGAATGCCTATTATCTCTTCTATTTCTTCTTTGGCGGCATCCGGGTTAGCACTTGCAAGGTCAATCTTGTTTATAACTGGTACAATTTCCAAATCCGCTTCAATAGCAAGATAAGCATTAGCAAGACTTTGAGCCTGAATGCCTTGAGTTGCATCAACAACTAATAATGCACCCTCGCAAGCTTTAAGGGAACGGCTTACTTCATAGTTGAAGTCAACGTGCCCTGGAGTATCAATAAGATTAAACGTATATATTTCTCCGTCATTTGCTTTGTAGTTAAAACAAACAGCACGGGCTTTAATTGTAATTCCACGTTCCTTTTCCAATTCCATGTTGTCAAGGATTCTGTCATCCATTTCACGTTGAGAAATAGAGTTTGTTTTTTCCAACAATCTGTCAGCTAATGTGGATTTTCCGTGGTCAATATGGGCTATAATTGAGAAATTTCTGATTTTTTTTATGTCCATGAAAGTAACACCTTAAAGTGAATTTTTATAGGTTAAAATTAATATTTGTCTGATAATTCTTGATTTAAAGATTCAACAAGCTTACCGATTTCCAAAAAAGCTTTCGTGTCGTAAACGGTACCGTCTATTTTTGTAAATATGAGCTCTAAATAAGGAGTTGGAGCGTAGACAATACCCATGTCGTGAAAAGCTTTTCCTTCATATATAAAGCCAAATTTGTGAGCTACTGAATGTGGCACAGCTTTTGGAATTTGCAATGAGTATGAGCAGTTTTTCATCTGCTTAATCAAGTCTTTACCTCGGCTTGTGCCTTCGTAGTAATAAATGTCAAGAAGAAACGTTGCCATTTCACGAATATCACACGTTGTATATCCGCCGGATGGTAATTTGAAATCGATTCCGAGGGATTGAGAATATTCTCTGAATCCATTTGTTCCGAATCTTTCAAGTAACATCGCGTATGCTGTATTATCGCTTCTCGTTATCATATATCGAATAAGCTCGGAAACAGAAAATTTACTACCAACTTCCTTATTTTTTAAAACACCGCTACCTGTAAAAACATGTCTTTGTTCCATAACAAGTATTTCTGAAAGGTCAGCACCGCTTTTTAGAATATATGCGGCATAAGGTGCTTTTATAGTGCTTGCTGTGTTATGAATGTTTTCATAACCATAAGCAAAATAATATTTTTGTTCAACGTCCGTATAGTAAACTGTTGCTTTATTATATTTTGATGCAGTGTCTGCTATCTTACACATTATTGATAACGCGTCGCTATCTGTGCAATTAGTCTCAAAAACGTTTCCGTTTGGTGTTGTAACAATATTTCCTTCCGGCTCATTAAAACATAAGTATTCATAATCAGAAGCATCTTCAGATAATTCGTCAGAAACGTCTTCAGATAAATCGTCTGATTCAAAGGAAGAATCGTATTGTGATGCAGCAGATTCAAAACTCGAGAATACTTCTGAATTATCTATTGATTCCGAGGACTCATAAATTATTTCTGACACATCCGCTTCGGAAGAGCTAATATCTTCTAAAATTTCAGAAATATCTGAAATGTTTTCAGAAATTGAGTAGCTTTCGTTAGAAACAAATGAAGATTCGTTATCAGTAGAGTTTTCTTCAAAAGAAACATTTTCTGTTTGGCATGATGATAACAGGGAAGATAAAATCAATGTTGCGAAAATAAAATTCTTTAAAAAACTAAACTTCATTTTTAACTATTATTTTGTCGCTTCTTTAATAAATTCCCAGCTGTCGCGGCACATGTCTTCAAGATTGAATTTTGCCTTCCAGCCTAATTCGTTATATGCCTTGTCGGGACATGCATAAACTACAGGAACGTCACCGGGACGTCTTGGACAGATTTTGTAAGGGATTTCAACCCCATTAACTCTGGAAAAAGTATTAATAAGGTCAAAAACACTATAGCCATTTCCTGTACCCAAGTTATACGTTAATGCACCCTTGGAATTCATAGCTTTTTTTAATGCTGCGGTGTGACCGTCTGCCAAGTCGCAAACGTGAATATAATCTCTGACACCTGTTCCGTCGGGAGTGGGATAGTCAGTACCGAAAACAGTAAGGGATTCTGTGATTCCTAAAGCTGCCTGGCAAAGACGAGGCATAAGGTTGTTAGGAATACCGTTGGGGTTTTCACCGATTTTTTTGCATTTATGTGCACCGATTGGGTTGAAATATCTGAGGAGTACAGCACAAAATTCTTCATCAGCAACACAAACATCTCTGAGCATGTTTTCAATCATAAGCTTTGTGGAACCGTAAGGGTTTGTAGTTGAAGTTGGCATGTCTTCATTAACAGGAACAACTTTGGGATTTCCATAAACTGTAGCGGATGAAGAAAATACAATCTTTTTGCATCCGTATTTTTTCATTTTTTCAAGAAGAATGAGAGTTCCGGTTATATTGTTGTGGTAATAAAGTATTGGCTTTGCAACAGATTCACCAACAGCTTTAAGTCCTGCAAAATGAATTACTGAATCGATATCATTTTCTGCAAATATTTTTTCCATTCCTGCTTCATCAAGCATATCAACTTCATAAAATTTGAAATCTTTTCCTGTAAGCTCTCTTAAGGTTTGGATATTTTCTTTTCTGCTATTTACAAAATTATCCATTCCTACAAAATCAAAACCTGCTTGTGAAAGAGCTAAAGCCGTGTGTGAGCCAATGTAACCGGCAATGCCTGTAATAAGTACCATAATAATTTATTCCTTTCGATATAACAAAAAATCTTTTCTTATTGATAAAATATTCATGAAAAAGCGGTAGCTGAACATTAAATGCCGGCTACCGCTAAAAAAGCAACTATGATTGCTTTAGTTTGTTTTTTTCTGTTTTTTGAAAAATACCTTATTGAACATACTCCAAAGGGGAGCACCAAGGAAAACAGAAGAGAATACACCGGCGATTATACCAATTATAATAGGAAGTGCGAAGTTTTTAATCGAATCAACGCCGAGAATATAAACCATGCCAATGGTGAGAAGTGTTGTTATAGTTGTGTTAATTGAACGACCCAATGTTTGTTTGATTGCAAGGTTTGAATTTTCATCAAAGCTTGCAAGCTTAAATTTGTTGTTGTTTTCTCTAACTCTGTCAAATACAACGATTGTTGAGTTAATTGAATAACCCAATATTGTAAGGCAAGCAGCAATCAAGTTGGAATTTACAGGAATCTGCAACAAAGAGTAGAAAGCAAGCATTGTGAAAATATTGAACGCGAGGCAAACTACTGATGAAAGACCAGATGTAAATTGGAAACGAATCGTTATATAAATAAGAATAAGAGCAACTGCGGCTAAACAAGAAATAATTGCTGTTTTTTGAGTGTCGCCACTTATAGTAGAGCCAACGGTTTCAATGGAATCAAAGGTTTCCGCTGTAAGAGAATATTTTTCTTTCAAAGCGTCAAAAAGCTTATCTGTCATTTCGTTGGAAAGCTCTTTAGTTTTGATAATTGCTTGGTTAGAGTCAGAGCCGGATTTTGCAACTGAAGAAGGAGCTTCACCAGTAACCTCTTTAACAATATCTTTAATTGTGTTAAGCTCGGGTGATACGTTTTTGCCAATAGTAATAGAAAGTTCAGACCCGCCTGCAAAGTCAATATCGAGATTGAATCCTCTGATAAGCATTGAAAGAACACCTAAAACAAGGACAACTGCGGCAATAATGAAAGCAATTTTTTTTCTTTCCATGAAGTTGTAATTTTTCATTTTCGCATTCCTCCTTATTTTGTTGCTTCTTCGTTGCTTGCGGATGAAAGCTGGCTATGTTTAACACCGTAAGCAGAGATTTTTGTTATTCCCAAGTCTACTGCAATCTTGAGATATGCTTTGGTAACAAAAACGGAGGTAATCATTGAAACGCAAACGCTCATGAAGAGTGTAACTGCGAATCCTTGAATTGAGCCTGAACCAAGATACCAAAGAACACCTGCAGCTATAAGCGTTGTGATGTTAGAGTCAATAACAGCAGAAAGAGCGTTGGAGAAACCGGCTTTAACAGCAGCTGCTGTGGATTTACCTGTTCTGATTTCTTCTTTAATTCTTTCGAAAATAACAACGTTAGCGTCAACAGCCATACCAATACCAAGGATAATACCTGCAATACCGGGAAGTGTGAGGTTGGCTTTTGTAACGATGAGAAGAATTGCCATTAATGCAGTATATGCAACAAGACCGAGTGCGGAAATAACACCTAGGAATCTGTAGATAATTATCATAAAGATAACAACAAGTAAAAGACCAATACCGCCTGCAATAAGGCTTGTTTCGAGGGAACGTTCACCGAGAGAAGCGGCAACAGAGCTAAGACTTCCGTGAGTTCCGTCGCAAAGAAGGTCATAGGGGAGAGAACCACCGTTGATTAATGCTGCAAGCTCACTTGCATATTCCTGATCGAAATCACCACTGATAACAGCGCTACCGCCTTCAATTTTTTCTTTAACGGATGCTTTGGAAATTACCTGACCGTCAAGATAAATGCAAATATAGTTTGCACTTGAAGAAGAAAGTGCAGCGGCTTTTTCTGTTGCTGTTGCAAATTTAGTAGCACCTTCTCCGTCAAATTCCAACGAAACGTACCATTCGGGAACACCGTCATTGTTTGTATCATTGTATG
>JAZRPU010000179.1:0-8850 GCA_045649365.1 Eubacteriales bacterium
AGAACATGTATTTAAGATTTTTACTTTGTATATGTCTTTTCAATCACGGCATTTTTTCTTTCTCCAACTCTTATTTTTCACAAAACCTATCATACCTAACAATAAAGGGCTGCAAAATGCAGTCCTTTTTAGCACAGCAAAAAACAGCCACTTCAGTAATACCTATAAGCATGTTGTTTTTTTTAAAACTCAAAGAAAGCCATATCATCATTGACAAATATATAAAAATAAGCTATAATACAAGGTAATAATTAATCTTTTATCAAACTTTTATCAAAAAAATTCTCGAGGAAAAAATGGATTTAGCACAAAAACAAAAATACGATAAAATGACAAAGGAACCGATAAATAAACTGATTCCAAAGCTTGCTATACCTACTATTATAAGTATGCTTGTATCTTCTTTTTATAACATGGCAGATACATATTTTGTAGGAAAGCTTGATAATAGTGCGTCAGCGGGCGTAGGAGTTGCTTTACCTGTTATGGCTGTAATTCAAGCTCTTGGCTTCTTTTGTGGATTCGGATCAGGCAACTTTATTTCTCGTTCATTGGGAAAAAAAGATACAGATTCAGCAAAGAAAATGGCTTCCGTTGGATTTTTTTCGTCGATTGCTCTTGGATGTATAATTGCTATTTTAGGAGAACTTTTCATAGTTCCTTTGGTAAATGCTTTAGGGGCTACAGAAACAAATGCACCATACGCCAAAGACTATATAAGAATACTTTTAATTGGCGCACCATTTATGATGGGTGCATACGTTCTGAACAATCAAATAAGATTTCAAGGTAATGCGGCTTACTCTATGATTGGAATCACCAGCGGTGCTGTGCTTAACGTTTTTCTTGACCCTTTGTTCATAACTACGTTTAAAATGGGAACAGGTGGAGCAGCATTAGCCACCATAATAAGTCAGGTAATAAGCTTTACTATATTATTAATCGTTAATATAAAAACCGATTGTCTTACAATTAAACTTATTAATTTCAAACCATCTTTTCAGCTATACAAAGAAATATGTATCGGTGGAGCACCATCACTTTTCAGACAAGGTTTGTCAAGTGTATCCTCTTTGCTTCTTAATCGTGTTGCAAAAGAATATGGGCTGGCAGAAGCATCATTAATTTTAGGAATTGCTGACTCTGAAGTGACAAAAGAGCTTGCAGATAAAGCGGCAGATATTGCAATAACAGCAATGAGTGTAGTTTCAAAAGTCATGTTTTTTGCATCCTCTGCACTTATTGGATTTGGGCAAGGCTTTCAACCAGTTTGCGCCTTTAATTACGGTGCGAAAAAATACGAAAGAGTAAGATATGCATTCAAATTTTGTCTTGTATGTGCCGCAATATTTTTAATTGCAATATCTTTGATTTATACTGCACTTGCTCCAGAATTAATTAAATTAGTAAGAAATGATTCAAGAGTTATTTATTTGGGTGTTAAAGCATTAAAATATCACTGTCTGTCTTTACCCTTTATGAGTCTTGTTATCATGAGTAATATGATGCTTCAAAGCATGGGAAAAGTAGTAAGAGCTTCTATTTTAGCAGTTTCAAGACAAGGTCTTTTCTTCATTCCCGCCATAATTATCGCCCCAATGTTTTTAGGATTAAACGGGGTTTTGCTATCTCAAACTATTTCAGATTTTTGTTCTTTTGCTGTTGCTTTACCTGTGCAAATAAGCATCATGAAAGAACTAAAAAAGGAAAAAGAAAGCTTAAGTCTTGTACTTTGAAACATCATTCATAATCATCAATGTCATTTTTGATTTTTTAGCAAATTGTTACATATAGGCTCAAAAAATATATTGACTAAAGACTATAAATATGTTAAAATGATAATTCAAAGATAATGACATTAGAATGAGGATATATGATTATTTTAGGCATTGATCCAGGAATCGCAACAGTTGGTTATGGTGTAATTTCTGCATTAAACGGAAAATTTTCTCCAATTGATTATGGTACGATAACAACAAAAGCAGGTGTCTTGCTTGAAAAACGTCTTTGCGAAATTTACGATTGTGTAACTGAACTTATTCGACGTCATTCACCAGATGCAGTTGCAATTGAAGAGCTTTTCTTTAACAAAAACGTTAAAACAGCTATAGACGTAGCGCAAGGCAGAGGAGCTATAATCACCGCCGTTGCAAAATCAGGAATTGATTTGTTTGAATATACCCCATTGCAAGTCAAAAGCAGTGTAGTTGGATACGGAAGAGCAGAAAAACAACAAGTCATGTATATGACTAAAGTACTTTTAAATCTCAAATCCGTTCCCAAACCAGACGATACCGCAGACGCTCTTGCTATTGCACTTTGTCATGCCAATTTTTCAATGCATATCACAGCCAAAAGGGAGTAATATATGTTTTATTACATTAAGGGTAGACTCGAAATTTTATTGGATAATTTTGCCGCTGTTGATTGCGGAGGAATTTGCTTTAAAATTTACACAAGTATAACATCCAAAAATCAATTTGCATCCAAACTTAATTCAGAAGTTTTACTATATACAACAATGATTGTCAGAGAAGATGCCCAAGACCTCTATGGTTTTTCAACCGAAGAAGAGCTTGACATATTCAAAAAGCTTATATCTGTGTCTGGACTAGGGCCTAAAGGAGCAATCTCTATATTATCTTATTTTAGTGTTGAGAATTTGTACGAAGTTATTTCTTCCGGAGATGCAAAAGCATTGTCTGGTGCCCCAGGCGTTGGATTAAAAACATCACAAAAAATCATAATCGAGCTTAAAGACAAGCTACCACAAGTATCGACAAGTAGTTCTACTTCTACAAGACCAACAAATGCAATGGTATCTGATGCTGTTAATACATTAGTTGCTTTAGGTTATCAACGTTCGCTCGTATTAAAAGTGGTTGAAAAAATCGATAAAAGTGGTGATACCGCTGATATAATAACCAATGCATTAAAAATTCTCGCCAAACAATGAGGAGATAAAATATGGCTATTAATTCAAATCAAGATTTTGATTTTGAAAATCGAATAGTAGATACCAATAGCTGTTTAAGTGATATAGAAACAGAGCTTTCTTTGCGCCCGAAATCTTTAGATGAATATGTAGGACAAGAAAAAGTCAAAGAAAATTTAAAAGTATTTATGCAAGCAGCAAAAAAAAGAGGAGAATGCCTTGATCATGTTTTGCTTCACGGCCCTCCTGGTCTTGGAAAAACAACACTTTCTGTTATTATTGCATCAGAATTGGGCGTGAATCTCAAAATAACATCAGGACCTGCTATAGAAAAAGCCGGAGATTTAGCTGCATTACTTACAACTTTAGAAGAAAACGACATCTTATTCATCGATGAGATTCATCGTCTTTCAAGAGCTGTAGAAGAAGTTTTATATCCCGCTATGGAAGATTTTGTTCTTGATTTAATGATGGGAAAGGGACCATCTGCAAGAAGTATCAGAATTCCTTTAAAGCCCTTTACTTTAATCGGTGCAACAACGAGAGCAGGACAGTTAAGCTCTCCGTTGAGAGATAGATTTGGTATGTTGTTCCGTCTTGAGCTTTACACGCCTGAAGAGCTTTCAAGCATTGTTACAAGAAGCGCTGGAATACTTGGAACAGAAATAACAGATGACGGAGCGTTTGAAATCTCCAAAAGGTCAAGAGGTACTCCACGTATAGCAAACAGACTTTTAAAACGTGTCAGAGATTTCGCAGATATAAAAGGCGATGGTATCATAAGCAGAGATATAGCTGATTTAGCACTTCAAAGTTTAGATATTGATGAGTTAGGATTAGACTCAACAGACAAAAGAATGCTTGAAGCAATCATACATCATTTTGCCGGAGGCCCTGTTGGTCTTGAAACGTTAGCCGCAATAACAAATGAAGAAACCGTAACGTTAGAAGATGTTTATGAGCCATACTTACTTCAGCTCGGCTTTTTAAACAGAACACCGAGAGGAAGAGTTGCGACGCCATCAGCATATAAGCATCTTGGAGTTCCTGTTCCTAAAAAGCTTAATGCTGTTCAAAGTGAATTATTTAACAACGAGGAAGAGTAATTATGTTTGTTTCAGATAAATGGTTAGATTATGAGCTTTTAGAAGTTGCAGATGGAGAAAAGCTTGAAAGATGGGGAGATTTTTTCCTTGTCAGACCTGACCCACAGGTAATTTGGAAAGGACAAAAATATTCAGAACTTTGGAATAGTGCGGATGCTATTTACAGACGTTCTAATTCTGGCGGAGGAGCATGGATAAAGAAAAATGTTCCTGATGAATGGAATATATCCTACGGTGATATGAAGTTTGTAATTTCTCCCATGGGCTTTAAACATACGGGTATTTTCCCCGAACAAGCAGTTAACTGGGACTGGTTTTCTGGACTAATTAAAAAATCCAAAAGGCAAATTAACGTTTTGAATCTTTTTGGATATACAGGAGCGGCAAGCGTTGCCGCTGCAAAAGCAGGAGCAAAGGTTTGCCACGTTGATGCATCAAAAGGTATGGTGCAAAAAGCAAAATTAAATGCAAATCTTTCTGGAGTTTACTCTGATTCTATTAGATATATCGTCGATGACTGCTTTAAGTTTGTTCAAAGAGAAATAAGAAGAGGAAACCATTATGATGCTATAATTCTTGACCCGCCTTCATACGGAAGAGGTCCTGGTGGAGAAAAATGGATGATTGAAAAAGATTTAGACTCGCTCATAGCATCTATTTCAATGCTTATATCTGAACAACCATTATTTGTTTTGTTAAATTCATATACAACAGGTCTTTCTCCCTCCAGCTGTGGATATATTTTGCATTCGAATATCTCAAAGAAGTTCGGAGGAAAAGTTGATAATCAGGAGTTAGGTATTCCTGTTAAAGCTGACGGCATTTGTCTTCCTTGCGGAGCCTCAAGCCGCTGGACACCATAAATTTTCATGGAGTTTGAATGAGTAATTTTATTTCAGTAAAAAACATGTCATTTTCATATAAAGAAGATGAAAAGCTGTTTGAAAATTTTAATCTTGATATAAAAAAAGGTGAATACGTCGCGATAATTGGCCATAATGGATGTGGAAAATCAACATTTGCAAAACTCCTTTGCGGAATTTTGCTTCCTACAAACGGAAGTATATTAGTAAACGGAATAGATACATTTGATGATGACAATTTTTTTGAAATAAGAAAATCTTGTGGAATGATTTTTCAAAATCCCGATAACCAGCTTGTTGCAACAATTGTTGAAGAAGACGTAGCATTCGCTCCGGAGAATCTTGGATTTCCTCCTTCGGAAATAAGAAAAACTGTAGATGAATGCTTAAAAATTGTAGGAATGGAAAAATATGCAAAACATTCCACAAATCAGCTTTCAGGCGGTCAAAAACAAAGAATTGCCATTGCAGGAATACTTGCAATGAAACCACAATGTATTATATTTGATGAAGCAACGTCTATGCTCGACCCCGAGGGAAGAAAAGATATCATTTCAGCAATGAAAAAGCTTAATAAGGAAAATGGAATTACTGTTGTAACAATTACTCATTATATGAACGAGGCTATTGAAGCCGATAGAATAATTGTTCTTGACCATTCAAAAATTATTGATGATGGCTCACCCAAAAAGATTTTTTCAGACGTAAAAAAACTGAATTCTGTATCGTTAGCGTCCCCGCAAATAACTCAGCTTATGGAAATGCTCATCGATGAAGGATTATCTTTTCCAAAAGGGATTCTTCATACAATGGAAGCTGCTGATTCCATTGAGGAGTATTTAAAAAGCAAGAAAGGTTAATCTATGCCCTCTCTTTCATTAAAAAATGTATCGGTTGTATATAATGAAAATTCATCATTTTCAAAAAATGCCTTAGAAAATATAAATATAGACTTTCCCCAAGGAAAAATCATTGGTATAATTGGAAGAACGGGTAGCGGAAAATCTACGTTGGCAACATTATTAAATGGGCTGATGAAACCTACTTCAGGACAAATTTTACTTGACGGGAAAGATATATGGGAAGACCCAAAAAACATTAAAAAGGTTAGATTTAAAGTTGGACTTTCCTTTCAATATCCCGAATATCAGCTTTTTGGCGAAACGGTCAGAGAAGATATTGCTTTCGGTCCTAAAAACATGGGTCTTTCAGAAAGTGAAATTCAATCTAGAGTTGAAGCTGCTGCAAAATTTTGCGGATTAGAACCTAAAGTTATGAACAGTTCTCCATTTGAGCTGTCAGGCGGGCAAAAGCGAAGAGTTGCAATTGCGGGAATTGTTGCAATGGAGCCTGAAATTCTTGTTTTAGATGAACCTGCATCGGGATTAGACCCAATAGGTCGAGAAGAAATTCTTGGCGGAATAGTAAAAAATTCTTCCGAAAAGGGAACAACTACAATCATAATTTCTCATAGCATGGAAGATATAGCAAAATATTCCGATTATATTCTTGTGCTCAACGAAGGAAAAGTTTTCAGCTTTGGCACCGTTGAAGAAACGTTCTCAAAAGCTGAAAGCCTCTTTTCAGCAGGATTGGATTTACCACAAGTAACAAAACTTTTTATCGAATTGAAAAAAAGAGGTTTATGTTCTGAAAATTCTGTTTATACAGTTGAATATGCATATAAAAAACTTTTGAAAACTTTAGAAAAATGAGTGTATTTATAAATGCTTAAAGATATAACCTTGGGACAGTATTACTCGGCATCTTCGCCTGTTCATCGTACTGACCCCAGAATGAAGCTTTTATCTCTTATATTGTTTCTTGTAACAGTCTTACTATGTGATACGTTCAGCGCATATCTTCTTTCTCTTGTATCCGTTATAGTTCTCATCTCAGTTTCAAGAATTCCCTTCAAATTAATATTAAAAAATCTTAAATCTTTGCTGCTTATTATTCTGATAACTACAGCTATAACTTTGTTTATAACAAAGGGAGAAACGTTACTTTTTGAATTTAAATTTATCAAGATATACAAAGAAGGAATATTCAATTCTCTATATATTATTATCAGATTTGTTAGTATGCTTTGTGGAAGTTTTGTGTTAATTTCATACACAACTTTACCTCTCGATTTAACCGAAGGAATAGAAAAATTACTTTGGCCTTTAACGTTGTTCAAAATCCACGTTCATGATTTTGCAATGATGATGAGCATTGCATTAAGGTTTATTCCAATATTCATTGGAGAAACTAATAAAATCATTTCAGCACAAAAAGCGAGGGGGGCGGACTTTGAAAGCGGCGGACTAATTCGAAGAGTAAGAGCTTTTATTCCAATTTTAATTCCACTTTTCGTTTCAGCCTTCAGACGAGCAGGTGATTTAGCTGATGCAATGGAATGTAGATGCTACAACAGAGGAATCGGACACACTCGAATGAAAGAGTTAAAACTGTCGTGGACCGACTTTCTCTTTGGTCTTTGTTTCGTTCTTTTGCTTGTTGCTGTTATATTATTAAATAAATTTCAGATTCCATTTATTTAAGTAAATATTATTTTAAAGAGTAATACATGAATTTTGCATTAAAACTTTCTTATTCAGGAACAAATTACTGTGGTTGGCAAAAACAAAATAACGTTCCAACCATACAAGAAGAAATCGAAAAATCTGTTTCAAAAATATTCGGAAAAAACTATACGGTATATGGGTGTAGCAGAACTGATGCTGGTGTTCACGCCATTGAATATGTTTGCATGATTAAAGAAGCCCCTTCTTTCGATGCTAAAAAACTTCCTCTTGCTTTGAACACATATTTACCCGACGATATATGTGTTTTTGATGCGATTGAAACACCAACCGACTTTCATCCACGATTTTCAGCAATAAAAAAAGAATACATTTATAAGGTTTATACATCGAGAATAAGAGATCCTTTTCTTAACCAAAGAGCGTATATGTATAAACATGAGCTTGATGAAATACAATGTAATAATATAGCCAATGAATTTGTAGGTACTTATGACTTTGCAGCTTTTATGGCATCAGGCTCAACTATTACCGATACTGTGAGAACTATTTATTCATTTGATGTTTCACAACAAAATAACCTTTTCACTTTTAAAGTATGCGGAAATGGTTTTTTGTACAATATGGTTCGCATTATGGTTGGAACAGTTATTAATTCTTATGAGGGAAAAATTAAATTCCCAATAAAAAATGTAATAGAATCAAAAAGCAGAACTTTAGCAGGTCAAACAATGCCGCCTTATGCATTGTATCTTAATAAAGTATATTATGAAAAAGATTTGTTTTCATAAACTACAATACATTTAAAGGAGAGCTTTCGGTCAATGAGTGCTTTTGAAATATTCAGAGATAACAAAAAAAGAGAATATACCGAAAGTGATATTTCTGAAAGATACAGAAATTTATCCACTAAATGTGCTGTTTTAAAATGGATTTCACTAATCATACTCGTAATATACGTTATTTTTTCCGTAAGTATTCACGGCGAAGAACTTTCCTTTGACAGCATAAGATACGTTGTCAGATACATGAAAGATGACCCAATTTCACTTATTTCAAATGGCGACAGTATATTTTTTGATTACGATAGTAAAAACAATGCTTTTTTAATTGGTGACGATTTTGCAATTGTCGGAAGTGATGGAATTACAATTTATGACTTTTCAGGCAAAATATTGTTTTCAGATAAATATATTTATGATGAGCCTGCAGCGGTAACAAACGGTAACGAACTCATTGTATATAATATCGGTGGAACAGAAGCACGATTTTATAATTCATATTCTTTAATTCACAGAATAACCTTTGAATCACCTCTATACAACGTTTCAGTTTCTGAAAATGGCAACTATATTTTCCAAACAGCATCAGAAGGGTACCGTTCAGGCTTCAGAGTGTACGATAAAAGTAAAGATATG
>JAZRPU010000180.1:0-20811 GCA_045649365.1 Eubacteriales bacterium
TGCTATGAGTGACTTTTTGGTAAGTTACTGGTACATAGTTCTTGCGGTAGTTGTTGCTCTTGTTGTTCTTTTCAGAGTCTTTAAATCAACAAACCGCGGTAAACATATTCTTGGACACGCGGCAATAACCCTTCCTCTCATTGGTAAGCTTAACGTTAAAACCGCTTGTGCTCAATTTGCAAGAAACCTTCAAACAATGCTTGGCGCAGGTATCAAAATTACCGATGCTCTTGCGATAGTTGCCGAAACTATGTCAAGCCTTATATATAGCGAATCTGTTTATGAAATTAAAAGACAAGTTGAAATGGGTCTTCCCCTTCAACGTGCCCTTGAAAAAGCAGGGCTTTATCCTCCAATGGTAACTAACATGGTTGCTGTTGGTGAAGAATCCGGCTCAACGGAAGAAATGCTTGGCACAGTTGCTGACTATTATGAACAAGAAGTTGAAGAAACAACCCAACAGGTTGCCGCAACTCTTGAACCGTTGCTTATAATTGTTCTTTGTGCGGTTTGTCTTGCGGTTATCGTTGCGGTTTTCCTTCCTATCATGTCCCTCTACTCACAGTTGGATACACTTTGATAAAAAGACTAAAAGTTAATTTGTGTGTTATTATTTGGCTTTCCCTTTGGATAACCCGTTCTGAAGGATGTAAGCTAAAAATATCATAAAAAAAGTAAACATTATAATAAGGAGATTTATGACAATGTTTAAGAAAACAAACAAAAAAGGTTTTACTCTTATTGAGTTAATCGTTGTAGTTGCTATCATGGCAATCCTCGTTGCTCTTTTAGCTCCCAACGTACTTAAGTACATCGAAAAAACAAAAGTTGGTAAAGACCAAAACTCTCTCGACTCCGTTCGTCTTGCTATCGAAGCAGAACTTATGGACGAAAGACTCTCCAGCTATTCAACCGGTTCAACAACAAGCGGTACAGGTGATTCTGCTACTACTACACTTACAGCTGAATGGCTCTACGATTTCTATTCTGCAAAATCCAATGATTCTACCGCTTCTGACATGGCACTTCTCGGTTACAGACTTTTCGGTGATAGTGCAAATGGCGACGGCGACGTTCTTGATGAAAAATTTGCATACGGTGCAAGCGGTCTTACACAAGAAGTTTTCTCTTCCAAAGCTGCTGACAACGGACACATTCAGGTTATTATTGACGGTAAAGGCGGCGTAGCTGTTCTTGCTATAAATGCTGAAGGTACTGTTGCAACTTATGACGGAGACCCTATCTACGTTGCTACAAAAATTGACCTTGGCACTTTCACAAATGGTGCTTTTACTAAAGTAACATTAGACCAAACATCATCAACATAATCTGTTTTAAAAAATAATAATCGTTTTTAAATTTAGATAATTAAAAGCTGTCTTGCTCTATTGTGCTGAAAGGCACAACGGGTGATGGGGCAAGACAGCAAATTAATTCTTGTTCCTTTGAGGAAAATAAAATAGATTTTTGAAAAATTATATTTTATGTTTTGTTTTTCTCAAAGAGATAAGAAGCTGAAAGACATTTTTGAAATAATGCTTTAACAATGCAAAACGGGCGGTATATATGGCTCTTTTCGTACTATATGCTTTAGTTCCCTTTGTTTTCGGAACTTACGTAGGCAGTTTTCTGAACGTAATAATTATCAGAGCTCCAATTAAAGAAAGCTTTGTTACAGGTCGGTCACACTGTATGACCTGTGGGAAAACATTAAAATGGTATCACATGGTGCCCGTTTTCAGTTGGCTTTTTTTAAGAGGAAAATGTGGATATTGTAAGTCTAAAATTTCTTATCAATATCCATTGGTAGAGCTTTTAAACGGGCTTGCCTGGGCTTCTCTTTCCTACGTTATTAACGTTGTGAATGACGGAAGGTTAAATTCGCCCATTGCCTTTTCTGCAACTGCCATTTTGTATATGATAGCATCTTCTGTTCTCATTGTTATTTCGGGAATAGATATAAAAATTTTTGAAATTCCATATACAGCAAACGGAATATTAACCGCGTTAGGTATTATTGCTTTGCTTATGGATTTGGAAAATTGGCATTTATACGTTATCGGAATGTGTTCCGTTGGCGGACTTTTGTTTTTAATACAGCTTGTGTCAGGCGGCAGAGCTATGGGAGGCGGAGACGTTTTTCTCATGGCGGCGGCAGGTCTTTTAGTTGGTTGGAAAAATATTATTCTTGCCTTTGTTTTGGGATGTATTATAGGCTCGGTTATTCACATCACCGTAATGAAGATAAAGAAAGATACAGACAACGTTTTGCCCTTTGGGCCATATCTTTCAGCGGGAATATTCGCTTCAATGCTTTTTGGCGACAGTATTATAAATTGGTATCTGTCCACCATGGGATTTTAGCCTTTGCGAATAAAAAACAACGCTGATTTTTAATTAAATTCGATTTGTAAATAATAAACTGTAACATATATTGTTAAATCCATTAGCTTTTGCTTAAGGGAAGGGAGGACGCACAAATTTTCTGTGCAAATATTTATATGAAAGCAAGAAAAATCTCCGGTAAAGTTGTTGCTATCTCGATAAACGAAAGTAACATCAATTTATGTGAAGTAGCTTTTAAGGGTGAGGTCTTGAAGGTTTTCAAGTGCCTTGAGCTTAAAACACCAGAGTTTTCCTATGAAGATGGAATCATTAAGGATTATACTTCAATTGTTAAAGTTCTGAACGATGCTTTCAAAGAACATAGCATCTCAACAAAACGTGTAGTATTTTCCGTTGCCTCTTCAAAAATTCTTTCAAAAGAGGTTGTTATTCCTTCACTCAGTAGTGAAAAACGCATACTTTCTCTTGTTACTGCGAACTCGGGAGAATATTTCCCTGTTTCCACAGAAGACTGTGTTTATTCCTACACTCTTCTTGATGAATTTACAGAAGAAGAAAACGGAAAAGAAGTTAAGAAAATGCGCATAATGGCTTATGCGGTTTCTAACGAAATTATCAACGGAAGATATGAGCTGGCAAAACAGCTGGGACTTAGAGTTGTTGCTGTTGACTACACAGGTAACACCGTTGTTGAAGTCAGCAAGCGTCAGGTTCCCGAAACCGTAAGCATGACGTTGCTTATTAGCGACAAATCTACAGTTGTTTCCGTTTTCAATCAGAATCGTTTGAAAATGCAACGTACAATTTCATCCGGTGTTGGAATGATAATAGCTTCCGTTGCAAGAGCATATAATATTTCCGAAGACGATGCAACTAAAAAGCTTGAAACGACCTCACTTAAAACAGTTGTTCAAGAAAAACCCTTGGTAGCTGATTCTGTTGAAGATTATTTCAATTCAATTTTGCGCGTTTATGAGTTTTACAGATCCAAAAATCCCGATGCTCCCATTGATGAAGCCTTTATTTTCGGAAAAGGCGGCGAGCTTCTCGACATTGGTGAATTCTTTGAAGCTCAAATTGATATCCCCGTAACAACCCTTGATAAATTGGTTGGCGTTGAACGTGAGGTATCGGCTGCTGAAACAGATGAAGAAGCAAACGAAAAGGATAAGCTCCTTTTCAGATATATTGACACTTTAGGTGCTGTTTACGGTACGTTAGACTTCGTTTCAAAGGAAATGGAAGTTGACAGAGTTGCAAGAGCAAGAAACAGAGTTTACTTTGGAGCAGTTCTTGTGGCAGTTGTTGTTTCTGCAGTATTAGTTCTTGTTCCTTTCGTTGAAGTTCTCAACCTCAGACAAGACAAAAAGTTCAAGGAAAAAGAGCTTGCGGCGATTCCCGACGTTACACCTATCTATAATGCATACAGCAACGCTTTTGCAAAGTATAAGGATATCATTACCTTCTACGACACAACTGAAACAGAGGCAGAAGCTCTTAATAACTTCATTGAAGAATTGGAGATTATGCGTCCCGAAAGCAGTAAAATTGAAGCTCTTTCCTGCTCTGCAGGCGGCGAAGTTACAATGTCTGTTACTGCAGATAGCTGGGATACATGTGCTAAATTCATAATGCAGCTTAAAGCAATGAATCTTGTGGAAGACGTTTCCGTTTCTGCAATCACTCAAAGCTTTGGTGAAGGCGGAAATACAATTTTTGCTTTCAGCGCATCTTGTGATATTACAAACGAATACATCGATTCAGACGTAGTTGCGCCTGAAGTAAGCAAATAATAAGGAGGAGGTAACTGAATATGAAACTTTCTACAAGAGATAAGAACTTATTAGTATTTATACTTGTTGGCTTGATTATTGCTTGCTCCTACTATTTTGGACATCAAAAGTACAAAGAAGAAAAAGCAGAGTTAGAAGCTGAAATCAAAACTTTGGAAAACAAGATAGAAATTAAAAAAGAAAATTATGAGAAAAAAGACTTCTATCTTATAATGACCGAAATTTACAACAACAAATTCAAAGAAGAGCTTGAGAAATTCCCTGAAGATATTCAGGAAGAAAATCAGATAATGTTCTTCAAAGAAATTGAGGCTTTCCTCAATACTGAAACAAATCAGTTTAATATCCCCTCCGTTTCTTTCTCCGAGGGAAAAACCTTTGTTAAATTCCAGGAAACTCAAAAAGTAACGGGTGAGCTTTACGAAGGTATTTCTTCAACAGTTTCTTTCCCCTTTACTCTTGAATATTCAAAATTCAAAGAGCTTTTAACTTATCTTGAAGAATATGAAGACAGAAACGTTGTAAGCACAGTTTCTGCTTCCTATAACGAAGACCACAACTTAGTAACAGGCTCCGTTGTATTTACTCAATACGCAATTTCTGAAGATACAAGAATTCTTCTTCAACCCGAAGTGGAAGATATGCTTTTAGGTACAGATAACATCTTTACTTCTCCCGAAAATCTCACTCGTCCTGACGACGAAGAAAAAGTTTGGACAGTTGACATGGAAGCAAAGAGAATTCAAGCATCTTTCGATATGTTTGTTCTTTTAGAGCCTGCTACAAGCCAATTCCCCACAACAACAATGGGCTTTTCTGGTAGCGATGCACTTTTAAGAGAAACCAAAAATGACCAAACACTCGTTTCTATAACTGTAGACGAAATTAAAGTTCCCGACCTTACAAAGCCTATTTTCGATGAAAAAGGCGTTCACAAGATGGACGAAAACGGAAAACTTCTTTATGAAGACCTTGTTAAACCTGTAATTGATGAAAAAACAGGACTTCAAGCATTAGACGACAAAACAGGCGATCTTCTCTGGGAAAACGTTTACGAATACAGAGTTACCTACGTTATCGGCGAAGGCGATAGCGCTAAAAAAATTGAAAACGTATTAATTCAACCTACAGAATATCTTGACCTTTACGTTTACTGTTCCGACCGTACTTATGCAGAACAAAATGAAAGCGGAACTGTAGATAAAGCTCAAGTTAAAGCAACAATAATCAACAACACAACAAAATATGAATTTATCAATATTTACGTTGTTGAAAACAACTACATGACAGAAGAAGAAAAAGAAGCTCTTAAGAAAGAAGAAGAGTTGAGAAAACAAGAAGGTAAACCCGCAAGAGAAGACCTTACAATCCCCAGATGGACTATCGATGAAGAAAAATCCACAATGGATAAGGTTAAGGTTATAACAACAACTATGGTTGAAGCTTATCTTGCTGACCCCGAAAATCAATCTTCTGAAGCCCCTGTAGTTTCTTCCGAAGCTCCCGTGGTTTCCGAAGCTCCATCAACAGAAAGCGCTGCTGAATAAGGTTTAAATATTCCTTGACCCTCACGAAAGCGAGGGTCAAGGGGTGCTATTAATAGAATTTATGACTTTTATCGCATTTTTGCGGTAATGTGCAAAGGGTATTTATTATGAGCAAAAAAGTAAATGGCAAAAGACGTTATATATTGAATAAAAATAAAAAAGGCTTTTCTTTGGTAGAGCTTCTTTGCGCTGTTGCTATTATTGCAATAATTACACCCGTTTTAATAGGCGGCTTTACCAATGCGGCAAAGCTGAATTTGCGCTCCCGCTTGCAACAACGTGTTGATGCTGCGGCAAACTCTGTTTATGAGGGTATTTCTTCCGTTAACTATGAGGACCTTGAACAGTATCTCTCTGAAACTAACTTGTGGACTCCTCTTGATAAAACAGGAACAGATTATGAATATTACGTTGAAAAAGATTACGATGGCTTGGAAGATTGCAAGGTAAGAGTTGCTGTTCAAAAATATTCTTCGGCATATATCGTTCCCGATTTGAATCTTATCGGTGAAAACAGCAAATACCTCACTTTGTCCGACGTTATCTACGTTGACGATAGCTTCGCAGAACAAAGAATAGAACAAGAAATTAAAAACAACAGTAGCTTTAAAGATTTAATTGCCGCTGATATAAGAAACAGACATGGTTTAAGCGAAGTTAAAACAAACAAGATTCTGATTTCTTGTCAAGACCCATTTGACGTTAGCAAAATCTCCAAGAGTACAGAAATTACTCTTGATATTGACAGCTCTAATAACATCGTTGCAAACTATGCGGTTAAATACAGATATCCTGCTATGGTCCAAAATCCAAATGCGGATAGCAACAAGTTAAATCTTAAATATACTTATTCTCACAACAAAAACGGAAAGTGGGAAAAAATTGAAGGAACAATGGAAGTAAATCAGATTATTATGACTGCAAAAAGCGGTCAGGTTACTCTTCCTGCTGAAATGACCGATGCCAACGTTTTGGAAACAAGCCAGACGGTGTTTGTTTATTACACTCCTTATTCACAAAACGACTGGGTAGACATCAAAAATAATCATTCCACTCCCTTTGAAATTTACTTCATTGAGCAAAAGAATACAGATGATGCATTTTTAAATTTCAACAATTCTTTTAATTATGCAAATAGATCAGAATATGATTCTGTTAAATGGCGCAGAATGATGACTCGTGATGATTCCAGCGGAACTTTCTACATTTATTCAAATAACACGAATATTTGTGAAAAAGGCTTGCCCAACACAATTTATCAATCAGAAGATTTTCAAGAAAATATGTATAGAATAATCGTTTCTGTAACCTATGATTCTACCATATTTACAGAAATCTCCGGTAATTTTAAAGCAGGCGAGGAGTTGCTTGTTTCCGATTCGGAGTAAGATTATTGTAATGACTGTTTATTATAGTGTGATAAACAGATAGACCTATTCAAAGGAGATGCCGATATGAAAAAAAGGCAGCTTATTAAGATTGAAGAAAACAAACAAAATGTAATATTATCAGAGTCTGCCGAAAATCTTCAAGAAGAAACGTCGGTGAAAAAGTCAAAAAAAGCAGGTTTTACTCTCATCGAACTTATTGTTGTTGTTGCTGTTTTGGCTTTGCTTGTTGGGTTAACTGCAGGTTCTTTAGTTTCCGTTAACAGACGTAAAGCAACAAGCGTTGGAAAAATTATAAACAGCGAATTAGACGTTCTCGCTTCTCATGCATATTCCCGCGATGGCGCTTGGCGACTTGAGTTCAGATATGACGAAGATGAAGAATGCTACGTTTTAACACATCAATTTAATACAGGCAACGTGGAAAATGCAGCAGATTGGGTTTCTTTTGAGGAAGTAAAGCTTCCCTCTGCTATTGGCGTTAGCTTTGGCGGTGACGAATACAAAGAAGCTACTGACGAAGAAAAAGAAAAAATTTATTACGTTGCCATCTCCCGCGAGAAAGGACATTACCTTACGGAAGGCAAGTTTGAAGGATATTTTTGTGACAAAATCTTCGTTCATTCTGCCGCAAAGGTAGTTACTATCGAATTGTCTGCTGAATCCGGTGGACACAGAGTTATTGATTAGTATATTATTCTCTTGTAAAATAGCCTCAATTCAGGATATATGCAAGTTTTACGAAAGGCATGGAGTATATGACTAAAAAGAAAACGTTGGATGTAAAGTCCCGTATTGATAAAAAAATGAATAAGCGTTCTCTGCTCGAAAGATGCTTTAACAAAAAAGGGTCATCTCTCGTTCTTGCGCTCGTTGTTATTGCGATTATATCCATATTATCCACTCTTGTTCTCACTTTATCGTTGAACGCTTACAGAACGAGTGTTCAGAATAAATGGGCTGACGAGGATTTCTACTATTGCGAAGATTATCTTGAGCAAGTTCGACAAAGTTTAGTATCAAGTGTTAACGATATTATTCTTGTTAATTATAAGGCGGTTTCTGCAGAATTTTCCACCTCAACAACAGAGCAAATTAACAGTAAATTCAGAAATCAGATTTATGCCAACCTTAAAGATTTGGCTTTTAATTCTTCAAAACCCGATACAGGCTTGTTGAACAAAACAATTTATCTTGAAGATGAAGAAAACGCTGCCGCAGGCACAGACCCTGTAATTATAGGCGAATTGAAAATCTCTTTCGATGCTGATTACTACAGAAATAACAGTGATGCGGCTGCTTTAGACGAGAGCAAATATAAATATGTTTTCAAAGATGTTAAGGTTGAATATTGGAATGGAAACAGAACGTTGATTGAAGAAAATCAGAAGAAATACTACGCTTCTGTTACAACTGATATTGTTATTTACGTTCCCAGCCTTGGCTTTGATGAAGAAGAAAATTATAATGGCTCTTTGTCATATATTCTTGTTTCCGGCGGAAATACAAGCTTCAGCGGTCAATCTAACGTTGAGGGAAACGTTTATGTTGGAAGCAGCTTGAAGTTCAATACAGGTGCAGACGTTCAATTCCTTTCAGACTATATTACAGTTTGCAATCAGATAGAGAACTACTCCACTTTTGAAGTTTACGGACATTCTGCCTCGGCAAACATCTGGTGCAAGGATATTATCATTCCTAAAACTTCATCAACTATCGGAACTTCAACAATAATAGATGGTAATTTATTTGTTAACGATGACGTTGAAATCAACGGTCAGAATAGCTACGTTCAGATTTCGGGAAAATATTACGGTTACGGTGACGGAACCGGTAATACCGAATACAAAGAAAGTCAAGCTAACGGTGTAATAACAAACAGCTCCGTTCTTGTTAACGGTCAAGGAACAACCCTTGACTTGACAGGTTTATCTGAACTTGTTTTGAGCGGTCACTCCTTCTTCTCCGTGGGAGGCTCCAAACAATATGAAACTTCTGAATCTCTTGCTACAATTGTCAGCCAGAGCATTTACATGGTAAATGAAAAATACGTTGATTTTTCAGGAACAAAAGTTTTTGTTGGCGAAGGTGATAATAGAAAATCAGTTTCCTTTGCTGACATCAAAACAGAAAGCGGAACAACCTTCACACAGCTTCTTACAGGTGGTTATAAGTTCGTAACAGGCGGTGTTGACATTTCTGCCGCAGGTTTGGGAATCTCTGAAAATGATTTTGCTCAAGATTACCTCTGCGAAAACACTTCCACGGAAAAAATTGTAACCGTTCGTGCATATACTATTGACGGAAATAACTACTGCTGCTTATATTGGAATTTTGCAGGAGATAATGGAATTAAACCCGCAGGAGCAGATATCGTTTCAAGCTCTTATATCGACCTTAACTCCAAAACCTTCAAGAACGTTGGTTTGTCAAAGAATCTTTCAGACGTTTACGTTTATGAAAACGGCAAGAAATTCACAATAAGCAAATCAGCAGGTTCTGACCCTGCCATTATAACTGTTGGTGAAATTTTTGATAGTACCGGCTATTCCATTAAAGACCAATATGAATATAACCATAAATTTGACGTTAAATATGGTGAGGATCTTCCATCAGATATTGATTTGAGATACTTTGCAAGTGACTATCTCAATGATGCCGAACCTGTAAGAGCTGTTGTAATTGCTGTTGAAACAGATGAAGAAAAAGTTTATAAATATGAGCTTTCTTTACAATGGAACTTCGACCTCTCAAAAACCAAAAACAAGAGTGCAGGTGACATATTTATTTCTAAATGCATCAATGCAGGCTTGGTAAATGGATTTTTGGAAAAATTCATGGATGGTGGATATATTAAGATATCCCCAAGTGCTACCATCGATACTGAAACAAACCTTTATGAGTATATGTTGAATGATGAAAACTTCTATGCGGCTTCTTTGTTAAGCAAGCCCAATAGTTCCTCACTTTTCAGCTCTTCAGCTTTTGCTGAAAACTTGTCAGAAACTTATAAATGGTACATGACAACTCTTATCCCCGAAAAGTATAACCCATTCGGGTCTAAATTCAACTTTGTTTCTGCTGATATAGAAGGAAAGTATTCCATTTTCAACAGAAAAGTAGCAAGCGGTAAGAAATATATCGACATGCAAACAATTGATAACTGGTTGCAAACCTCTGATGATTATGACTTTGTTTCCGATTTGTCAGGAAGATACAGAAACCTTGTTATCAACGGAAACCTTAAAGTAGATGCTGACGGAAATTGGTTTGTTGGCTCAAATAGAATTTCCGGTGTTACTGATAGCTTCAATTCCTTTGAGGGTATTATATTCGTTAACGGTACAGTAACCATAGATAACGGAGTGACGGTAAAAGGAATGATAGTTTCAAACGGTGATATTTCCATCTCCAAAGGAACTTACGTTTTCGATGAAGATATCGTTAAAGGCTGTCTTGACGTTATCAAAGCTCATTCAACCTTGAAAGACTTGGTTTCCGATGAGTTTTATGCAAGTAACACCGATACCGCAACAAACAGCGAATCTCTCAATGCTGCAGATTATATCAAATATGAAAACTGGACAAGAAATAAGGATAAATATTAATAACTCCTTTATTTCAGGTAGGTAATAATCAAAAATTAAGTTTTTGAAGCTCAATCATATTTTAAGGCGTTTTATTTCAAAATGGTAGGAGCAAATTTATGAAAAAGTTTTTTCGCGAACAAAAGAAAAAAATGAATAAAAAAGGCTTTACTCTCGTTGAGCTTCTTGTTTGTGTAGCAATTATGGCAATTATTGCTTTGTTGCTTGCACAGTTCGTTGCTTCTACTACCGGAGCATACAGAAGAACTTCTGCAACGACCTCCATTCAAGAAAACTGTATGCAAAGTCTGACTCAAGTTTCCAATATTGTAAGAAACTCAAAGAGTCTTAAAGTAACGAAATATGACAACGGTATCACATTTGAATCGTTAAATCACGAAAACAAAAAAATAGTTCTCGTGTATATCGCTTCTGAAAATGAGCCTTTTGGAGCGATATACGTTGATTACAATCATGGTCAGACTGTTTCAAGTATTTCTCGCGAGGAAGAAGTTATTCCCGAGCTTGATTTGAGTCTTGTTGTTGGTAAAGAAGAATTTTTACTTACCGATATGATTAAGGAGTTTACAGTTGATTTTTCCTCTTATGAAAAAACAACCTCCAACGAAGACGGCGTAGTTAGTAGTGAGCCAGTAGTACAGAAAAGAACTTTGGATTTATCACTCACGTTAGAAAAGAATGAAAAAGAGTTTACACAAAAATACAAAGCTTCTTTGCGCAACTCTGCCCCTGACGGAAAATTAGATGAGCTGGTAATTGAAATGAAACAGAATTCCGGTGTTTCCCTGCCAGTACCTACAAATGATTCTGATGCTGATTGATATTTAGATAAATGGGGCAATTTTTGCCCCATTTATTTATTATTAAATTATATTTTGATATATTAAAAGGTAGTGTTTGAAAATAAATACACATCCGCGAATATTGTTGGAATAAAAAAATTCACAAACAAATATTGTTAGAATGAAAACATATTTTAATCTCACAAGAAAGGAGGTAGCGGTTAATGGGATTTATCAATTTATTTCACACAAATAAAATTCAAAAGACAGAAGAGAATACTACAGCATTACCCCGTGCGGTGGCTTTTGTTGATTATGAGCATTGGTATATTTCATTAAAAAACAATTTTGGAATGAAGCCAAACATCAAAGGTTGGTTTGAAGATTTAAAATCAAAAGTAACGTTGACGGAAGCAATATTTTTTGCTGATTTTTCACACAAAAGTTTGGCTGACGAAATAAAAAGAATACGATTGTATTCCAACACGATAATAGATACGAGAAACGTTGGGACAAACGTTAAAAAGGATTTTACTGATTTTATTATACTTGACCATATATATCAAAAGGCTCTTTCAGCAAATGATATTGACATTTTTATCTTATTTTCGGGCGACGGGCATTTCAGCTCTGTTGTTTCTTTTCTAAAAAATTTCCGTGGTAAAGAGGTTGGCATTTACGGAATAAAGGATTCTTTTTCAAGACAGCTTAAAGAAACTGCAAATTGGTTTGTTTCTTTACCCACAGAAAGTGACCAGTATGGTTTATGTGCGAAGCTGATTTTTGAAGAACTTAAAGAAGCTCAAGTGTCTAAAGCAAAGGTTTTGCCTACATACAAAAACACGGTTGACAAAATTATTTCATCCAAACGAGTGAATCCGCAACGATTGGAAAACGTTATGAAACGATTGATTTCAGAAGGCGTTATTACTGAAAGAAAAGTTACTTTAAATAAAAAAGACGGCGGAAAGCTTTGCTTGTTTGTGGATTGGGATAAAGCTGAAGAATTTATGAACTTTGAGGATTGATATTTTTCCAAAAAATTGAATCCCCTTATGGTGCCCTGATGAAAATTAAGGGTTTAACCATAAGGGGATTTTTTGTTATCTATCAAAGAATTTTTCTATTTCTCTTTTTGAGATTTCTTTTACTATCGGTCTTCCGTGAGGACATAATTTAAGTTTATCATCGGAAAGTAATTTTTCTACCAAAACAGCAAGCTCTTCATTTTTCGACGGAGGCCCTAATTTTATTGCCGCTTTGCAAGCAAGGGTATATAACGCTCTGTCACATCGTTTATCAAAGGGAAGTCTGTCACCGTGAGAAAGTGAATCGCCAAATTCGTCCAATAATGATTCTACTCCCGATACACCCGTTAACGTGGGGGGAATAGCTCTGACTGCAATTGAATCGTTTCCAAAGCTGTCAATTTCAAATCCGTAGGACAAAAGCAAATCTTTATTTTCAAGAAGCAAGTCTGTTGCTTCTGCTCCAAGCCTGATAACGTGAGGTGAAAGCAAAAGCTGTGATTGAGAATCCGTTCTTTTTGATGCTAACTCTTCGTATAAAATCCTTTCGTGAGCAGCATGCTTATCAATCAATAAAAGGGCGTTTTCTACTTCGGCGACAATATATCCGCCAAATACTTCTCCTACGACTTTGAATTTTGGAAGCTCTTTCTTTATATCATATTCAATTTGAGATATCTCAATTTGAGAAGGAACTGTGATTTCTTCTTGCTTCTGAACAGTTTCAACAGTTTCGCTTGTCTTTGAGGGGGAGTCAATATAGGAAAAAGAAAGCTTTGTATCCTTTGCGAAATTTTCAGCTTCTTCTTTTATTTTTTCATTGAGCGGCTTGGAGATATCTTCTTTGTCTTTTTCGGCGTTTTTCACTCTTTGCTCAAATGACTCCGAAATGGGAACGTTAGGATCTCTGAGCAAAATGTAATTTCCGATGGGTTTATTTTGTGTCAGCTCTAAATAAGATTTTTCTTTGTGACTTGATAAATCAGACTCGACATTTTTGCTTACGAAATCAGGCTTGTCGCCGGAAATAAAGCTGACTTCAGTTTCTTCACCTCGCAAGGATGCAAGAACAGAGGAATATACAGCTTCAAATATTTTTCTGTCATCTGCAAATTTGATTTCCGTTTTCGTTGGATGAACGTTCACGTCAATAGATTTCGGTGGAACATCAAGCTTTAAAACCGCCGCAGGAAATCTTTTTTGCGGCATGTATGACCTAAAGGCTTGTTCGAGAGCTGCCATTATTTGTGTTGATTGAATAGCTCTGCCATTTACAAAAAAATATTGACCGCTTCTGCTTCCTCGGGATTCTCCGGGCTTTGAAATATAGCCTCCGACGGTAATTCCTCCATGGATTCCTGCAACTGCTGTAAGCGATTTTGCGTAATCTCTTCCCAAGGTTGCATATATAGCGGAATATAAATCTCCATCACCGGGTGTGATGAATTTTGTGTTTCCGTCTGATATTAATTTAAAAGATATTTCGGGGTGTGAAAGAGCAACTTTTGTTAATACAGATGAAATGGCAGACGCTTCTGACGAATCTTTTCGCATGAATTTTCTTCTCGCGGGCACGTTGTAAAAAAGGTCTTTTACAGTTACAACCGTTCCGTCGGGAGCACCTTCTTCTGCTATTTCAACTCCGTTTTCGTCGGATATCAGCCTGTTTCCGATAGGGGAGTCCTTCTGCTTCGAGAGAATCTCAAGACGGGACACAGATGAAATCGCCGCCAATGCTTCACCGCGGAAACCCAGAGTTAAAACTCCGTCAAGGTCGTCGGCAGTTCGTATTTTACTTGTAGCGTGAGGCAAAATTGTTTTTGGCAAGTCATCACCCGATATTCCTTTTCCGTTGTCGGTGATTCTTATATAGGAGTTCCCGCCACCTTTTATTTCACATGTGATGTGAGTTGCTCCCGCATCTATTGAGTTTTCAATCATTTCTTTAACAGCAGAAGCGGGCTTTTCCACCACTTCTCCCGCAGCAATCATATTAGCTGTTTGGGTATCTAAAATATTAATTATTCCCATGGGAATACCTCGTTTTATTCAGACTCCGCTATTTTTTTAAGCTCATAAACCAAGCTTATAGCTTCAATTGGGGTTAATGTGTTAATGTCTGTCTTTTTAAGTCTTTGAATTATTTCTTCACCTGATAAAGCTTCAAACGTATAATTCATTTCTTCGTTTACGGGAGATACCAAAGCGGGCTTTGCTCCCTCGGCATTTTTTAAATGTTTTTTAGCTGAAGAAATAACCTCTTTGGGAAGTCCTGCAAGACTACCAACTTCAATTCCGTAGCTGCTTGCGGTTGGGCCTTTAACGATTTTTCGCAAAAATTGAATGGAATCATCCTTTTTCTTTGCGGCAACGTTAAGATTGATAACGCCCTCTAATGTGTTTTCCATATCTGTAAGCTCGTGATAATGTGTAGCAAATAAGGTTTTGGCTTTAATATTTTTCGTTGTGTATTCTGCAACAGCTCTTGCAATACTCATTCCATCGTATGTGGAAGTTCCTCTTCCTATTTCATCATAGATAATAAAGCTTCTTTCCGTTGCATTTTTCAGAATATATGAAACCTCGTTCATTTCAACCATAAAAGTGGAATTTCCCGATGCTAAATCGTCTGATGCGCCTACTCTTGCAAATATTTTATCCGCAACACCTATTCTCGCTTTTGAAGCGGGAACGAAGGAGCCTATTTGTGCAAGAATAATTATCAGCGCATTCTGGCGCATATATGTGGATTTACCCGCCATGTTAGGCCCTGTAATTATTGCAAGTCGGAAATTGTTATCCAGCTTGCAATCGTTGGGAACAAAATAAGTTTCTTTTCTTGCGGCTTCTACAACGGGATGTCTTCCGTTTTCGATATAGAGAACTCCCGAATAATCAACCTCCGGCTCAACGTAATTGTTCTCCACTGCATTTTTAGCAAAAGAACAAAGTACGTCTAAAAGCGCAATACTGTCGCAAGTTTTTTGTATTCTTCCGCTTGCATCCAAAATTATAGCTTTGATTTTTGAAAAAATCTCATATTCCAAAGCCGCATCTCTGTCTTTTGCCGAGAGCACTCGTCCTTCCATGTCCTTAAGCTGCTCGGTAATAAATCTTTCTCCGTTTGTAAGGGTCTGACGACGGATATATTCTTCGGGAACCATGTTCAAAAATGAGTTGGAAACCTCTATGTAGTATCCAAAAACTTTGTTGTATCCTACCTTTAAAGTTCTTATTCCCGTTCTTTCTTTTTCTTGGGCTTCTATTTTGGAAATCCAGCCTTTTCCATCTCTGATTATTTCCCTTAATTCATCAACGTCAGCATTAGCACCATCTTTGATTATTTCTCCTTCTCGGAGGGAGAAAGGCGGTTTTTCTGATATGTTATTATCTATAAGAGCACATATATCTTCTAATGTATCAAGATTATCTCGAATTTCGGATATAATTGGAGAATTATAGTTTTCAAGACGCTTTTTAGTGTCGGGAAGAACTCTTAAAGCTCCTTCCAACGCCCTCAAATCTCTTGCGTTTCCGCTACCGAAAACAAGACGTGTTATTAATCTTTCTATATCAACGATATCTTTGAGATTGTCAGATATTTCTCTTCTTGATATATCTGATGATACGAGCTCTCTGACTCCCGACAGCCTTTTTTGAATAATTGAGCAGTTCATAGACGGTTTATCTAAAAACTTTTTGAGAAGTCTTGCGCCCATTGCTGTGCAAGTTTTATCAATTGCCCAAAGAAGTGAGCCGCGTTTATCTCCGGTTCTCATGGCTTCGGAAATTTCAAGACTCTTTCTTGTATTTGCATCCATTTGCAAATATGCTTCTTTGTCATAAAAATCCAGCTTGTTCATATATGCCATGTCTTGTTTTTGTGTGCGAATGAGATATGACATTAAACACGATACCGCTTTAACAGACAAATGCGATTTTTCGGATATGTAAGGAAAGCGACGATACAATGCAGCAGTTACTCTGTCATTGTCAAAATCATCGGCAGAAACGGAAATAAGAGTTCTGAATTTTGAAACAAAATATTCTGAAACTTTTTCAGAAAGCTTTTGAGAAACTATAAGCTCTGTAGGAGAAAACGCCGCACCCTCTGCTGTGATAAAATCATCAATATTTCCATTTGTGCAGTCTGTGGCAGAAATTTCTCCTGTGGAAATATCAGCAAAAGCAATTCCTGCTTTGCCGTTTTCAAAGTAGATGGAGCAAAGATAATTATTTTTGGTGTCCTTTAAAAATCCACCTTCGGTAACTGTTCCCGGAGTTATAACTCTCACTACATCTCTTTTAACAATCCCTTTTGTAGCTTTTGGGTCTTCAAGCTGCTCGCAAATAGCCACCTTGTAGCCTTTGGAAATCAAGCGGGTGATGTAGCTTTCAGCACTATGATATGGAACACCGCACATTGGTGCTCGTTCATTATCACCGCAGTTTCTTCCCGTTAAGGCAAGCTCAAGCTCTCTTGACGCTATTTCTGCATCATCATAGAACATCTCATAAAAGTCCCCCAAACGGAACATGAGGATACAATCTGTGTAGCTCTGCTTTATTTCATTGTATTGAACAATCATGGGTGAAACTGCCATAATTCCCTCCGAAAAGTCATAAATATCTGATTATAATTATACTCTTTATGTGCCTTTTTGTCAATAAAAATATTTTTATGAATGAAAAAATATAAGGCCTTTACTTGAACACAAGTTCAAGTAAAAGCCTTTATGAAAATGAAAGTTAAAATTGATAAATTATTTAATAAGTTCTGCAGCTTCTTCGTCGATATAGAATTCAACGTCGGGGTGGAGCTGGAGAATAGAAGCGGGAACGTCGGGGGTAACGTCACCATAGATAGTCTTTTTAACAATTTCAGCCTTTGCTTTGCCGAGAGCCATAATAATGATGCTTTTGGCGTTCATTACTGTTTTGATACCCATTGTTACTGCGTGAGTAGGAACGTCGTCAATGGAAGCAAAGAAACGTTTGTTAGCTTCTCTTGTGGATTCTGTAAGCTCTACCATGTGTGTGATTGAGCCGAATGGTGTGCCAGGTTCGTTGAATCCGATATGTCCGTTGTTGCCGATTCCCAAAAGCTGAATGTCAATTCCGCCTGCAGCTTCAATTGCTTTATCGTATGCAGCTGCGGTTTCAGCAGATGTGTCGAGTCCTGAAGGAACGTTTGTTTTTGCAATATCAATATCAACCTTTGAGAAAAGGTTTGTATTCATAAAATAACGGTAAGATTGGTCATGAGAGCCATCAAGACCAACGTATTCGTCGAGGTTGAAGGTTGTAACGTCTTTGAAAGAAATTTTACCCTCTGCATTAAGCTTTGCAAGTTCGCCATAAAGGTCTAAAGGTGTTGAGCCTGTAGCATATCCTAAAATAGCATCTGGCTTTTTTGAAAGAAGCTCAACGTATCTTTGCGCGGCTTTCTTTGCAATGTTTTCTCTGGAATCGATAATGATTTTCATAGTTTTATATCCTCCGAAAATTTATATTAAACAATTATAAATGATAAAACAAAAGGAAGCGTTTATTGCGTTCCAACTTAAAATATGATATCATTAAAGCCTTTGTTTGTCAAGCACTTTTTGTTTAAAGTAATAAGCAATCGTGTTTTTGGGGAATGTAATATGCAAAAAAATGAAATTAAAATTGTAAAAGGTACAAAAAGGGTTTTCAGAATTAAAAAAACTATTGACATATTTTTGTTTTGCAGTTAAAATGTAATGTGTAGAAAAGGGGGATTGTTTTGAAAGAGAAATATTCAGATCTTCACATACATACGGAGTTTTCTTTTGATAGCAAAGAAAAGCTTGACAACGTTTGTAAATCTGCATTGGATATGGGACTTTCGTCTATTGCTGTGACAAATCATTATGACCATGATGGGATAGATGAAGGAATTTATTGCGAGTATCTTTTTGAAAAGGATTTAGAGGATATATTCAAAGCCAAAGAAAAATATAAAGGTAAGCTTGAAATTTATGCGGGATTGGAAATTGGACAGCCACACGTTATTTCTGAAAAGAAGCTGTCGAAAATAGAATCTCTCGGATATGAATTTATAATAGGCTCATTGCATAACCTTAAAAACTGTTTTGATTTTTATTTTTTAGACTACAAAAAGACGGATTTGGAGTATGACCGAGGGATATATAAGAAATATATAAAAGAGCTTTTGGAAATATCGGAATGTGGGTTTATCGATACCATAGGGCATATAACTTATCCCGAAAGATATATGTTCGAGGCGGGAAAAAACTTTGTTTATTCTGAATATGAAGAGGGTTTTTCTTTGCTTTTTGAAAAGATGGCAAAAAATCATATTGCCCTTGAAATAAATACCTCGGGTTTAAGACAGGGACTTGACCACACTTTGCCCAAAACCGATATTTTGTCTTTGTACAAAAAATGCGGTGGAGAATATATAACAACGGGGTCTGATGCTCATTTGGCGTGTCATGTGGGAGCGGGAATAAAAGAAACTTATGAGATTGCAAAAATGCATGGGATTACACATATCAATGAAATACAAAGGGATAAAAACAGAGGAGTAAAAAGATGAAAACAAACAAAGATAAAATTTGCTTTATCGGTGGAGGAAATATGGGAGAGGCTATAATAAAAGGTCTTGTTTCTCAAAAATTATGTTCTCCCGAAAATATATATTTGTTTGAAATTGATTCTTCCAAACATGAGAAATTTAAAAAGCTGAGAATAAATATCGTGCCTTCTTCAAAAGATGGCATTCTGGCTTCTGATTTTGTTTTGCTTGCTTTGAAGCCGGGGGTTATCAGAGGATTTTTAGAGGAAAACAAAGAATATTTTGCGGGCAAGGTTGTTCTTTCTATAGCTGCATCTGTGCCCATAAGTCTTATATGTGACGTTTTGGGAAAGGAAACCCCCGTTATAAGAATAATGCCAAATACTCCAATGCTCGTTGGAAAGGGAGCTGCGGCAATTTCTTCTAATGAAAACGTTTCTAAAAAGGATTTTGAATACGTTTGTCGTATGCTTTCCGGATTGTCTGTCCTTTCTGTTCTTGAAGAGGAATCTATGAACAGAGTAATTTCTGTTAATGGCTCATCTCCCGCTTACGTTTATGCTTTTATCAGAGCTATGTTAAACGGTGCGGAGTCCCAAGGAATAAGCGAAAAGCAAGCTTTACCGCTCATTTTAAGAACAATTGAGGGAGCGGTGAAAATGGTCGAAAAATCAGACGTATCTATTGATACTTTGATTGAAAGAGTGTGTTCTCCCGGCGGTACTACTTTAGCGGCAATGAGTGTGCTTTCTGAAAAAGGCTATGAAGAAGCTGTAATAGAAGCTATGAATGCATGCACTATCAGAGCAGACGAGATAACTGAAAGCTTGTAATAAATATTTTTTTTCGGCATATACTTTTCTAAAAGGAGGGGAAGTATATGAACGAAATGAATTATTACGTGGGAAATGAAACTCAAAGCTTTAACGAAGAAAAAGAGGAGCACATTAAGGGGGATATAAAAGCTCTTGTGCCAATTAGGGTATATGAGAACAAAGTCACTTTTGACAGAATAAAAAATAAGTATCGCAAAGGTCAAAAAGGACATATAATTTATATCAGAATATACATGTTATTTTTCTTCTTGGGTGCGTGTGCTTTCGCCTCGGGAATGTTGGGCGGAGGAGAATTTGTCCAAAGTATCATTGGTAAATTATCTTCAAGGGATAACGGCTTTTCAGAATTTTGCATAAGCTTTGCGCCTGTTGTTTTTGGGTCTTTTTTGGTTTATGCTTCAGGATTTACCGTTTATGCTCCGCTTTTATCTTTTGTTTATTCCGCGTTGTTTTTCTCGTCTTGCGGTGCTGTTTCAGCGGTTATTGTTTATTCTCAAGGAATAACCGCGGAGTTGTTTTTAATCCTTGCTTTAATTGGATTGTCCTGTGGATTCGGTGTTATATTTTGCTCTGTTGCTGTTGGGATATCAAAAATCGCCTCCGACGGAATAGGAAAGCTTAATCTTATTGACGGTTTATTGTATTCTGTTTTATATTGGGGATATATAGCAACTTTGTATTTCATAATAATGGGCATAGAACGTCTGATTTGCTTGTAAATTTTACTCTGTTTTAAAAACAGTTACATTATTGTATTGATTTTATAAAAAAAGTGTGGTAAAATTATAATTCCATATAATTTTATCTTGTGTATTTATGCATGGTGTTAAAAAGAGGTAGTTGAATTGGGAAAGTTGTATGATTTTTTTTCTCCCACGAAGAATAAAAAAGACGAGGGCGTTAAGAAAAAAGAAAAGATAG
>JAZRPU010000181.1:0-5164 GCA_045649365.1 Eubacteriales bacterium
CTACTCTGAAAAATTCGCAAACAAAAGACTCACTGCAATCGATGTTCTAATTTGCCTTGTTGTAATTTCAACAATTGTTTATATTGGAATAAGATTCTTTATTTCAGATAATAGTAGCAAAACCGTTAATGTTGAATACAAAACAAAAATCCTCATTTCTGAAGACAAAAAAGATGTTTTCAAAAAAGGTGACATTGTTCTTTCTCCAAACGGTGAAAAGGTTATTGGGGAAATAACAGAAATATCCTTTGTACCCGCAAAGCAAATAAATTTTGATTTAACTGTAAGCTATGACAATGTTTATTCAAACGACACTGAATTGGAATCAGAAGAAAGTGTTGCTGATGAATCTGCAATAACAGATGATAATTTTGAAGCAAGTGCATTGTCAGAAGAAGCTTCATCAGAAGAAACGTCTGAAGAAAATTCCGAAGAAGCATCCAAAGAAGAAACTATATTAAATGAAGTTATCATTGAAGGTTACTATCAAGTAACAATAACAGTTTCTGCCCAATTAACGTATAATGACGGAGCGTATTACCTTGGTAATGAAAAGCTCAAATTAGGAGCTGAAACAGATATAACAACAAAAAATTATTCAACATTAGGAAATTGCATTTATATATCAGAAAAAGATAACATTTAGGAGGGATTATGAGTAAGAAAACAAAATTTAACGTACTTGATTTTGTTATTGTTTTAGTTTCAATACTTTCCATCTTGTTTGTTGTCTTTTGGAAAGATATACGAGTTAAGTTTCTTTATGAAGAAAAAAATATACAATACACATTTGAAGCATCGGGAATAACCGAAGAAGAATTATCCTCATTAAAAATAGGCGATAAGCTTATTTTTTCTGAAGACAGCAACAGTGCCGGAACCATTACTTCTATTGAAAGCGAAAAAGAGGTTTTATCCATCACTCTCATAGATGGAACTCAAAAATCTTATGAAGCAGACACATATACTATAAAGTGCAAAGCTTCAGCAAGTGGAATAAAAAAAGAACATGGATTTTATATCGATAACAAATATTTTATTGTCCCCGGTAAAGCTTTTCATGTTGAAACTCCAAAACTTTCCATGGAAATTCAAATAACTGAACTAATAATGAATTGAGTTTGTTTTTCATTAATTATTATTTTTTAATTTGTTGAAAATGAACAGAATTGCTATTTTAAATCAATATATTTTTGTTTGATATTCGCAGAATTTATCCGTTGATTTTTCTTGATATGTTTGGTATAATTTAATCGGGTATTATCTTACTAGGAGTTGTGTACTCCTTTTATAATCTGTCAAAAAATGATTAATAGTGGAGAATTATTATGGTCTCAAAAACAATTACTATCACCAACGCTGAAGGACTTCATGCAAGAAGTGCTACTTATTTCATTCAAAGAGCTAACACTTACAAATGCTCTCTTTGGATTCAATTGGGTAACAAAAAAGCAAACGGCAAAAGCCTTTTAGGTGTTCTTTCAATGGGAATTGGGAAAGATGATGTTGTAACTATCACTGCAGATGGTGAAGACGAAGTACAAGCTATTGAAGGACTTACCGCGCTTATTCTTAACGGATTTGTTGGTTAATTAATACTATGAATAGGTGGGAATTGCTTCAAAAGGCCAACACTTTGCCCACCACGCCAGGCGTTTATATAATGAAAAACGTCGATGGCACGGTTATATATGTGGGAAAATCAAAAGCTCTGAAAAACAGAGTTAGCAGTTACTTTCTACCGTCAGCAAATCATACAGGAAAAACCTTAAAAATGGTTATGTCTGTTCATGATTTCGACGTATATCATACTGCAACTGAATTGGAAGCGTTGCTTCTTGAAAATCGTTTCATTAAGCAATACATGCCAAGGTATAATATTAAACTCAAAGATTCAAAGGGATATCCTTATATATGTGTTACATCAGATGAATTTCCTAAAATTACTGTTGAACACGATAGAGTTTATAAAGATGCCAAATATTTCGGGCCTTTTTCATCCGCTGTTGCCGCAAAGAATATTATTGATGTGGCAAAACGAGCTTTTATGCTTCCTGCTTGCAATAAGAAATTTCCGAACGACATCAAAAAGAACTCTCGTCCATGCCTGAATTTTCATATTAAACGGTGTGGGGGCGTATGCATTGGTAACGTTTCTGCCGATGAATACAATGAGCTTATTTCTGGTGCCGTTCATGTTTTTAAAGGGGATTATAGTTCTCTTGAAAAAGAATTAACCGAAAAAATGAATTCAGCTTCTGAATCTCTTGATTTTGAAAATGCAGCTAAATACAGAGATTTTCTTTTATCCATAAAACGAATTGGTGACAGGCAACATATTGTTGCTTCAACTGATACCGAAGCTGATATAATTGGAATTTATAACGATGAAATGGGTGGTGCTGTTGTTTGGCTTTTCGTCAGAGGCGGCGCAATCGCCGACAAGGAAGAAATAACGTTCGGAGCTCATGAAATAATTACTTCGGAATCATTAGTAACCTTTCTTATTGATTTTTATAAAACAAGACAATTTATCCCCAGAGAGATATGGATCGACTTTCCAATAAATAAGGATGACGTTGAATTGTTAAATTGCTTCTTTAAAGAACAAATGAAAAGAACAGTCAATGTATTGATACCCAAGATTGGAGATAAAAAGCATCTTGTAACCCAAGCTTCATCAAACGCTAAAGAAAGCATTTTAAGAGATAGAAGAGAAAAAGAAAAAAACGGTTTCTTTTTATCCGAATTTTCAAAATTACTCAAATTGAAAAAATCAGCAGAAAGAATTGAAGCATACGATATTTCAAATAACGGAGATGAATATATTACCGCTTCAATGGTTGTTTTATGTGACGGAAAATTTTCAAGAGGAAAATATAGAACGTTTAATATAAAAACAACTGATGGTCAAGATGATTTTGGCTCAATGAGAGAAGCCTTGCAACGAAGAATGGAACACACTGAAAAAGATTGGGAATATCCCGATTTAATTTTAGTCGATGGCGGTGTGGGACAAGTTAACGCTGTTAAAGATATAATAAATAAATATTCTTCCGATATATCCGTTTTTGGAATGGTTAAAGATGAATATCATAAAACAAGAACATTAACCGACGGGCAAAATGAAATTTCAATTGCGCATCTGAAAGATATCTATACTTTTGTATATAAAATACAAGAAGAAGCACACAGAGTAGCAATAACAAAAATGGACGCTAAAAGAAGAAATGCATATAAAAAAAGCTCCCTTCAAAACATTAAAGGAGTTGGCGAGAAAACAGCTAAATCACTTTTGCTATATTTTGGAGGACTCAAAGGTGTTAAAAATGCATCTTTAGAAGACTTATCCGCAGTAAAAGGTGTAAGCAAAACTGCAGCAAAGGCTGTTTTTGAGTATTATAAAGACAAAACAGATAATAATAAAGATAAATAGGATAATAATCATGAGAATAATAACCGGCAATGCAAAAGGAACAAAGCTTCAAACACTTTCCGGAGATGATACAAGACCAACCACAGAAGTTGTTAAAGAGGGTATTTTTTCCGCAATACAGTTTGATATTTATGAACGTAAAGTTCTTGACCTTTTTGGAGGGTGTGGTCAATTAGCACTCGAAGCACTCAGCAGAGGGGCAGAAAAAGCGGTAATTATAGACAGCTCAAGAGATGCTGTAAATATAATCAAAACAAATGCCAAAAACACAAAAATGTTTTCTAAATGTTTAATTTCTTGTATGGATTGGAAAGCTTATGTTAAATCTGCTTCAGACAAAGAAAAGTTTTCTTTGATTTTTTTAGATCCTCCATATAAAGACGGTATGTTGGATCAAATTTTAAAAAGCATTTTTGAAAACGATATAGTTGATAACGATGCTATTATAGTTTGCGAAAGCTCTTTGTCGGGAATACCCGAACCTATCGAAGGCTTCAGAGTAAAAAGCTATAGATATGGTAAAATATATATTACTATTTTCAGGAGTGAAGCATGAAAAAGAACGTTGCTGTTGTAGGCGGAACTTTTGACCCAATCACAATTGGTCACGAGGCTTTTATAAAAAGAGCAAAAAAACTTTTTGAAACTGTTTATGTTTCAATTTGTTGTAATTCTGAAAAGAACTGTATGTTTTCTCTTGAAGAACGTCTTGAAATGATATCTTCAGCATTTAAAAATGATAATAATGTTATTCCAATTGTTCACAATGGATTAATTGCGGATTTAGCAAAGGAAAAAAATGCAGTTATTCTTAAAGGCTTGAGATATTCTTCTGATTTTGATTACGAACATATTCAAGCTGAAAGCAATTATATGATAAATGGTACAGAAACGATTTTTCTCTCTTCCCACGCTGACGATACTTTTATAACCTCATCTCTTGTTCGAGAACTTATAAAAGCAAATAAGCCTTTTGAAGCATTTGTTTCTAAAGCTGTTTCAGAAAAAATAAAATATTATCTACAAAACAAGGATTAAACTATTATGAATGATTTTTATGATAAGTATAAAAGAATAGTTGTAAAAGTAGGCACATCAACATTAACCTATCCAACCGGTCATTTAAATATAAGAAAAATTGAAACACTTGTAAAGTGCATTTCAGATTTACAAAATAGCGGTAAAGAATTTATACTCGTTTCATCGGGAGCTGTAAGTGCCGGTCTTGGTAAAATGGGATACCATCCGACCAAAATGACCGTTGAAGAAAAACAAGCTGCTGCCGCTGTAGGTCAATGTGAGCTTATTAATATGTACAACGAAAAATTTGGTTTTTATGGTCATAAAATTGCACAAGTTCTTCTTACAAAAGACGTTGTCGACGATGAAGAAAGACGTCACAATGCACAAATGACATTTTCGGTTTTACTTTCACAACGTTGCATTCCAATTGTAAATGAAAACGACACAGTTTCCAGCGAACAAATTAAATTCGGTGGAAATGACACGCTTTCAGCAATTGTGGCCATTTTGTGTAAAGCTGACCTTGTTATCAACTTGACCGATATAGACGGTCTTTATGACAAAGACCCAAGAACTAACGAAGATGCCAAACTTATCTCCACTGTAGAATCGTTAGATGACAGCGTTTTTTCTTGCGCAGGCGGAGCAGGAACTTCAAGAGGAACAGGCGGAATGCTCGCTAAATTAGAAGCTGCAAGTATGTGT
>JAZRPU010000182.1:0-9067 GCA_045649365.1 Eubacteriales bacterium
ATAGCTTATCCAATAAATAGGCATATAAGTATCTAAATTAGTCCCGACAGCATTGCTATCCATAAGGTCTATGGCAGTATTGTAAGTTGTTGAAGAAACATGGTCTTTAATAGTTGAATCTTTATAAGTAAGATATTCCCTCGTTCTTTTGCCTATATCGGGATCATTTTCAAAAACATAATTATCAGCTTCAACTATAAATGAGTCGGCGCTGTTAAACTTTTTCGTAATATAACTTGGTAATGACTTATATTCAAAGCTTAATGTGTTTATAGAGCCCAAAAGCCAAACCGTGCCACCGTCTGAATCTGTAACTTTATAAAAGTCAGGTCCTTTTGGGAACTCCTCTTGGGATACTTCCTCGGATGATTCTTCAGAGGGAACTTCAGAGGATGCTTCAACGGACACATCGGCAGAAGATTCAACAGATACATCGGCAGAAGATTCAGCAGAAACCTCATAGGATGTTTCAGAAACCTCTTCACTCGATTCAGCAGAAGACTCTACGCTTCCCATTTCACTTGTAACGTCGTTTGATGAGTCAACAGATGATTCTTCTTCATCACAAGATACAAAAGATAAACAAAAAACTAAAATCAAAAGTAAAGAAATAATTTTTTTCATAATAAACCTCCAATAATATATTTTTCAAATTAATTTTCTTCTGAACCTAATTTGAGCTTTTCAGCACGGTCAGCAGTAATGAGAGCATCTATCATTTCATCAAGCTTTCCGTTAAGGAAGTTTTCAAGGTAATATAGAGTAAGACCGATACGATGATCTGAAACACGACCTTGAGGGTAGTTATACGTTCTTATACGTTCGCTTCTATCACCTGTACCAACCTGACTCTTTCTTTGTGACGCCAATTCATCTGCTTTCTTCGAGCATTCAAGGTCATACAAACGGGATTTCATAACTTTTAATGCTTTTTCTTTATTTTTAAGCTGGCTTCGTTCATCTTGACAGTCAACTACTATCCCCGTTGGAATATGAATTATTCTGATTGCAGATTCCGTTTTATTAACGTGCTGACCTCCCGCCCCGGAGCTATGGTGACGGGTTATTTCCAACTCGTCCATGTTAAGTTCAAATTCCACATCTTCCGCCTCGGGAAGTACTGCAACAGTAACAGTAGAAGTGTGAATTCGTCCTTGAGTTTCTGTTTCGGGAACACGTTGTACTCGATGCACACCGCTTTCAAATTTAAAACGAGAAAATGCTCCTTCCCCGTTTACCATGAAAGAAACTTCTTTAAATCCGCCAAGTTCTGTGTCATTTGCATAGAGTAATTCAGTTTTGAAGCCTGCGGATTCTGCATACATATTGTACATTCTATAAAGTACAGCAGCAAAAAGTGATGCTTCTTCTCCCCCTGCTCCGCCTCTGATTTCTATTATAACGTTCTTGTCATCGTTAGGGTCTTTAGGAATTAAGAGTTCCTTAAGCTTTTGCTCTGCCCCTTGACAAAAATCAATGCTTTCTGAAATTTCAAGTTTAGCAAGCTCTCTCATTTCTACATCTTGTTCAACAGATAAAATTTCTTCTGCATCTGCTATGTTTTTCTTTGCTTGCTTATATGCCCTGAAAACCTCTACGATTTCAGATAAACCTTTGTATTCTTTTGAATACTTTTTATAAAGCTCCATATCGCTCATAACCTCTGATGATGAGAGCTTTTCTTCTATTTCCACATATCTTGCTTCAATACCTTGAAGTTTATCTAACATGGATTTTGCCTCCAAACTGTAATATTTTTTATCTTTTCCGAATAGGATAATACAAAGTAAAAAGATTTATAAAAAATCCGTCGGAAAGGAGAACGCGTTTTAAAAAGACGTGTATAATTTAATGAAAACAAACTTAACACCATTTACTCAAACATGCTTTGTGCCCGAGGGCAAACTCTTGCTTACGCCGCAAAACTGTTCAAGAGCCAAAAGTCTTGATACGCTGATAAAAGCAATGGACGAGCAAATTATCATGGAGGGAAGAGCAATTCTGTGCGATAGCCACCATAATCTCCATGTGGAATTAGGAGATTACAAAGGAATTATCCCTGCTGATGAATGTGTTTTTTCCAGCTTTCCCGTTAAAGACGTTGCTATAATAAGCCGAGTGGGTAAAAGCGTATCATTTGTTATTACAGATATCACCGTTGGTGAAAGAGGAGAGCCTTTTATATTGCTTTCGAGAGCAAAAGCTCAAAAACGATGTATCGATGAATACATATCAACTCTTCATTCCGGTGATATAATAGATGCCAAAGTAACTCACCTTGAAAACTTTGGTTGCTTTGTTGATATTGGTTGCGGAATTATATCACTATTAAGCATTGATACAATGTCCGTATCCAGAATCTCCCATCCCAAAGACAGATTCTATCCTGGGGAATCCATAAAGGTAATTATCAAAACTCCTTCAGACGAAAACGGGAGAGTAACTCTGACTCACAAGGAGCTATTGGGAACGTGGGAAGAAAATGCTGCATTATTTTCAGTAGGCGAAACAGTATCAGGTCCTGTAAGAAGTATAGAAAGCTATGGAGTATTTATTGAACTCACACCCAATTTAGCAGGCCTTGCAGAATACAAAGAAGGTATCTCTGCAGGTCAGACCGCTACTGTTTATATCAAGAGCATAATCAAAGAAAAAATGAAAATTAAGTTAGTTATTGTTGATTGTGTTGCCTCGGAAGGAATAAGAACCAAAAGTGATTACTTCATTAAAGAAGGGCATATTGACCATTGGATATATTCCCCCGAAACATCAGAACGTGTTATAGAAAGTATATTCAGCGACGGTAGTTATTAATAAGACATCCGTCAAGGATTATTTGTCTGTCGGTTTCAGAAAGCGGTGCAAATCCCAATTTAATTTCACTTACGGATTTATCTTTTCTGACGATATAGGCAGTAACGCTTTCTTCTTTATTTTCAATAGCCGATTTAATACCTTTAATATACAAATAATCGCCATCTTCAGCGCAAAGCTCTTCTTTGAAAAGGAATGGAACTACTCCCCAATTTATGAGATTTGACAAATAACGTTTGGTTGCATATTCTTTTGCAATATTTGCCCACGTTCCAAGAATCTTTTGACAGGAAACAGCTTGTTCTCTTGCAGAACCGTCACCCGGCTTATATGCATATACAACCGTTCCAAATCCTGTGTCTTTGCTCATATTCTCGTTCAAAGCAGAAAAAACGGAATCTATTTCTTCAGTATTTATTTGAGAAAGTGTACCGTTCCTACGGGCTTTTTCAAATTCTCTGAAAGCTTTTGCGGTTGGAACGTATGAAGGGACTTTTCGTGAAAGCGCAAACTCCGCAAGTCTTTCGGGATTTGAACGGAAAGAAGAAGTTTCTCCCGAAGGAATAAGCTCGTCTGTTGTTGTTACAGGGTCTGTTATATATGCCGCGATTTTAAGGAGGAGATTTTCCGTAAGAGGTGCCATTTCAGGCCAATCTGTGATGTTAGGACCAAATTTAAGAGAAGCGGTACTATCAGGTTTTCCATACCCATTATATACTCTCGCAGAATATATTTCAAGATTATACTCATAATCAGGAATGGAATCATTATAATCTATCTGGTCTGCTCCTATCAAAACGCCTTTATTTCTCGCTGTAGCAGCAATTGAGCGTGCATCCATCAAAGCAACGGCAGAAAGCTGACCCTCACCCGGTTTTGAGCCTTCGCGATTAGGGAAGTTTCTCGTTGAATGTCTTATAGAAAGGCCGCCATTAAGAGGAACATCTCCGGCGCCAAAGCAAGGACCACAGAAGGCAGTTCGCAAAGTAGCGCCGCTTAACATTAAGCTTTCCATTGCACCGGCGCGCATTGCGGCGTAGTGAACAGGTTGGCTTGAAGGATAAACAGAAAGGGAGAAAACTCCATTTCCCGTTGTGTGTCCTTTAAGTATAGATGCGGCTTCCATAAGGTTTTCATATCCACCGCCTGCACAACCTGCAATAACGCCCTGGTCAACACAGAATTTGCCGCCAATAAGTTTATCGCGCAAGGAAAAATTACAAGTTTTGCCGCCGAATACCTCGACGGCATTTTTTTCTACACCGTAAAGGATATCTTCTGCATTTGCAAGAAATTCTTTTATTGTATATCCGTTTGATGGATGGAAAGGAAGAGCTATCATTGGCTCAACTTTGGATAAATCGATTTCTACTACTCCGCTGTAATATGCAGGAGCAGATACTTTCATTTCCTTATAAGAATCTCCTCTTCCATGCTTAACAAGGTAATTTTTAGTTTTAGAGTCGGTTTCCCAAACAGAAGAAAGGCAAGTTGTTTCTGTTGTCATAACATCAATACCGATTCTGTAATCCATTGATACGTTAGAAACGCCTTCTCCTATAAATTCAAGAACTGTATTTTTAACAAAGCCATTTGAGAATACCGCTTTGATCAATGCAATAGCCACGTCTTGCGGTCCAACGCCGTGAGAAGGTTTGCCTTTAAGATGAACAGCTACAACTTTAGGCATATCAACATCATAGGTTTTGCCTAATATTTGTTTTACAAGCTCTGGTCCGCCCTCACCAATTGCAAGGCATCCCAATGCACCGTATCTCGTGTGACTGTCAGAGCCTAAAATCATTTTACCAGGTGCGGCAAAGCATTCTCTCATATATTGATGAATTACCGCTATGTGAGGAGGTACGTATATTCCGCCATATTTCACAGCAGCAGACAATCCAAAGGCATGGTCATCTTCATTAATTGTTCCGCCAACAGCACAAAGGCTATTATGACAGTTTGTCAGAACATAAGGTACAGGAAATTTTTCCAAGCCCGTTGCACGAGCTGTCTGAATAATCCCAACGTAAGTTATATCGTGCGATGCAAGAGCATCAAATTTAATATTTAATCTTTTTTCAAAACTGCCAACGTTATGACTTTTTAAAATAGAATAAGCAAGTGTGTTTTCCGAACACTTTTCCGTTGATAAATTTCTGAATTCCTCGGGTAGCTCTGAAGCCGAAGAATAAAATTTTCCCGCATAATAAATACTACCGTTTTTAAGCTCTATCACTTTGCATTCCTCCTGATTTATTCAACATAATTAAATTCAAGTCCATAAATTTCCACGGTGTCGCCTTCTTTAATTCCTTTTTCAACCAAGGCTTCAAACACACCGCTCTTTTTTAATATCTTTTGGAAATAGTTAAATGATTCGTAATCATCAAAATAAACACCGCCTGCAGCTCGTTTAATCCACTCACCTGTAACGTGATAAACTCCATCTTTAAAATCAATAAACGTTTCACGAACACGTTCAGGCGTAACATCAAAGCTGATTTCGCTTTCATAGGCAATAACAGGAGGGAGTTCATTAAGCTTATTTGCCACACATTCCAAAAGCTCTTTCAAGCCTTCCCCTGTAATTGCAGAAATATAAAAAAGAGGCATTTCTTTTTCTTTTGCAAATTCCTCAATACCAGAGAGAAGAGTTTCGTCATATACACTATCTTTTTTATTCCCTACTAAAATCATAGGTCTTTGTGCTAATTCTTCGCTCCACTTATTAAGCTCCGAATTAATTTTCTTTATTTTATCAAGGGCATTTTCCCCATCTTCGCAGGAAGCATCGAAAAGATGAAGCATAAGACGGCACCTGTCTATATGTCGCAAAAAATCATGCCCAAGGCCTAATCCATCAGATGCGCCTTCAATAAGACCCGGAATATCTGCTACAACAAAGGATGTTTCATATACAGATGCAACACCAAGATTTGGTGTTAACGTTGTAAAGGGATAGTTTCCAATTTTTGGATTTGCCGCTGTTATTTTTGAAAGCAACGTTGATTTACCCACGTTAGGAAAGCCAACAAGCCCTACATCTGCAATCATTTTAAGCTCAAGTATAATATCTCTTTCTTCGCCTTCTGTTCCGTTCTTTGCAAAACGAGGAGCTTGTCTTGTTGGTGTGGCAAAATGGCTGTTTCCCCAGCCTCCTTTTCCACCTCTTGCGGCTATATACGGCTGTCCATCAGACATATCATGGATAACCTTTCCACTTTCCGCATCTTTAATTACAGTACCTTTAGGGACAGGCAATATAAGGTCCACACCACTTTTGCCTGCGAATCTTTTTCCGCCACCGTTTTCTCCATTTTGAGCAACATGTTTTCTGCGGTTTTTATAGTCAAGCAAGGTGTTTTTTCCTTCATCTACAACAAATATAACGTTTCCGCCTCTCCCACCGTCGCCACCATCAGGACCGCCATTGGGAACGTATTTTTCTCTGCGGAAGGAAACGCTTCCATTTCCACCATTACCCGCTTTTATATACATCTTTACTTTATCAATAAATATCATTGTATTAAATACACCCCGCTTCTAAAATTTGCTTTATATTAAGAAATTAGGAAGTATGCCAACCACACTTCCTAATCCGTTTTTTAATTCAATTTGGAATAAAGGTAAGCTATTATGCTTCGTAAACGCTAACCTTTTTTCTGCCACCAGCCATAGGCTCGAATTTTACAACACCGCCTGTAAGAGCAAACAATGTGTCATCAGAACCACGACCTACGTTTTTACCGGGATGAATACTTGTACCGCGTTGACGAACAAGAATGTTACCTGCAACAACTGTTTGACCGTCTGCACGTTTTACACCAAGTCTTTTGGATTCGGAATCTCTACCGTTTTTAGTAGAACCAACACCCTTTTTATGAGCAAAAAACTGAATTGATATTCTAATCATTTCTGATACTCTCCTTATCTGTAGAATTAACTTTAAAAATGAAGTTTTTTATCAGCAAATCAATGTGCTGATAAAGTTTCTGAAACTTTCACAAAAGCAGGATAATCCATCGCAACCGACTCAATACATTCACGAAGACAAAAAATTGCCTTTGATGATGATTCATCAAGCACTTTAAGTTTAAAATCGACTTCAGCAGTTTCCTCGTCCATTTTGAAATCATAAGGAACGTTGAAAACACCGTCAATCGTATTAACGAAAAGTATTACCATGGAGCTTACAGCTGCACAGACAATATCACTTCCCGACTCTGCGTAGCCTGAATGACCTTTTATATTGAATCCATAAAATGATCCTTTTTCACTATCTTTATAGAAAGTTGCTTTGATCATGATTTACAAGCTTTCTGAAACAATTATGCTTCGATTGTTGTAATCTGAACTTTTGTATAAGGTTGTCTGTGACCGATATGTCTTCTTTCGTTTTTCTTGGATTTGTAACGATAGATGTCGATTTTTTTACCTTTGCCGTTTTTGATAACGTTTGCGTTAACTTTGCAGTTCAACAAAGGAGCGCCAACCTTGAATCCATCTGGACCGGATACAGCAAGAACTTTATCAAAAACGATAGCTTGCCCATCCTCAACATTAAGTTTTTCTACGAAGAGAATATCTCCCTCGCTTACTTTGTACTGCTTTCCGCCAGTTTCTATTACTGCAAACACGAAAAGCACCTCACTTTCTTTTTATGTCTCGCTGTCTTTGGGCGGCGTATGCACTTTAAAGCCCTATACATGCGGCTTACCAATTATATCACTATTTAAGGCGGTTGTCAAGAAAGTTTTCTCGATAACCGCCTTATATATTGTAAAAAAATTATGAACTGTATCCTTTGAGCTTTTTCAGCATAAAAAAGTCAAAAAGCGATGTCATGAATACTATTGATTCTTTTGTTCTTTATCTTTTTCAACAAGTATTCTAACTGCTTCTATGGCGGTTTTTATAGCCGCTTCTGTGTCATGAACTTCTGGATTGCTCATTCCCGCATCAGCTCTTTCTTGATTCCACACTACCTGGAAAACCGCTCCCGCTCTCACCTTTAACGTGGCGGCAACAGTATAAAGTGCGGCAGCTTCCATTTCGCTGCACAAAACTCCTAGTCTTTTCCAGGCTTCCCACTTTTCAAGAAGTGCAGAAGATGTTGCCATTCTCTTTGGAGAATGCTGACCGTAAAATGAATCTTTACTTTGGCAAACGCCTGTATGACATTTTTGTCCTAACTTTTGTGCCGCTGTTTTCAGAGCATAGGCAACTTCAAAATCACCTACAGCAGGAAACTCCACAGGGGCATATTCCATGCTTGTTCCGTCTTGACGGACAGCACCCGTTGCAACAACGATATCTCCGCCGATAACGTCAAGCTGAATACCACCGCAAGTTCCGACACGTATAAACGTATCTGCCCCCCCCATAACAAGTTCTTCCATTGCTATCGCAGAGGAAGGGCCGCCGATTCCCGTTGAACAAACGGAAACCTTTTCGCCATTTATAGTGCCTGTATAAATCGTATATTCTCTGTTAGATGATACAAATTGCGCTGTATCGAAAAAGGAAGCAATTTTTTCGCATCTTCCCGGATCACCAGGCAAAAAGCAATACTTACCAATGCTCCCCTCGGGACATTTAAGATGATAAAATTCCTGCATTATATACCTCCGATACAAATTTCTTGTTTATATTTTACCATACACAGCCATAAATTGCAACATATATTTTGAAGTTATTTTCATTTTTCTATTGCAGAAATCAGCTTTTTATGATAAAATTTCTATGCGGGCTATTTATTGATAGCCGTTCTTTTCGGTGATTGAACAGATGATACGTTTTTATTTCCAACATCCGACACAGAATCACAATCCACGCTGTTTTGGCAACAATTACAGCTTCCGTTGTAATATCCGCCATACCAGAATGGAAGTCCGACTGGATTGATTGGAAGATATACTCCACAACTATTTCCTCCGCAACTTCCACAACTGCCATTTGAAGCACATCCGCCATTACAACCGTTTCCACCGCAACCACAAGAATTGAACGATGTGTTTGCATTGCAGTTACAAGAACCGCACGAACTGTTTCCGCTACAGCCACGGGAATTGCTGGATGTGTTTACATTGCAGCTACAAGAACCGCACGAACTGTTTCCACTACAGCCACAGGAATTGCGGGATGTGTTTTCACTACAGCTACAAGAACCGCACGAACTGTTTCCGCTACAGCCATTTCCCGTTGTAAAGCTTGGGAAAATGCAAGACGTACAACCGCAAGAATTATACAC
>JAZRPU010000183.1:0-4978 GCA_045649365.1 Eubacteriales bacterium
CATTAGTTGAATATTACGAAACACATCCCGATTTCATTGTTCCTCAATCAAGAAAAAATGAAATGCTCAACAACTTTATAAAGCCGGGGCTTCAAGACCTTTGTGTTTCAAGAAGCACGTTTACTTGGGGCGTTCCCGTTCCTGTTGATGAAGGACACGTTGTTTACGTTTGGCTTGATGCGCTCGCAAACTATATAACTGCTTTGGGATATGATACAGAAGAAAATTCTGACCTTTACAGAAAAAATTGGCCCGCAGACCTTCACGTTGTAGGAAAAGATATCGTTCGTTTCCATACAATTTATTGGCCCATTATTCTTATGGCTTTGGGCGAACCGCTTCCTAAACAGGTTCTTGGTCATCCTTGGCTTCTTTTTGGGGAAGACAAAATGAGTAAATCCAAGGGCAACGTTATATATGGCGATGACCTTATCAAGCTTTTTGGCCTTGACGCGGTAAGATATTATCTGCTTTCCGAAATGTCCTTTGGAAACGACGGAAGTATTACTTATGAAGCTTTCATCTCCCGTTTTAATTCCGACCTTGCAAACACTTATGGAAATCTTGTCAGCAGAACAGTTTCTATGATACAAAAGTATTTTGGCGGAATTATTCCTGCTGTAACTGTTGAGGATGAAGAGCCCGAAAAAACACTCAAGGCTGCAATTGCTCAAGGTAAAGCCGCTATGATGGCACACATGGAAGAATATCGCACTTCCGATGCTCTCGAGGATATTTTCACCTTTATAAAATCTCTTAACAAATATATTGATGAAACAATGCCTTGGGCATTGGCTAAAGATGAAGAAAAGAAGCCCCGTCTTGCTGCAGTTATGGCAAACTTGGTTGAGGGAATTCGTTTTGCCGCAACGCTTCTTTCTCCTTTTATGCCTGACACTTCAAAGAGAATCGGAGAGATTTATTCTTTTGAAGAAAAAGACATGACCTTGGATTCTCTTGAAATGACTTATCCCGCAACAAACAGAGAAACCCAAAAGGGCGAAATCCTTTTTGCCAGAATTGACGAGAAGAAATTTTTTGAACAGCTTTGATTTGTGATATTTTGAAAATCACCTTGCCGCAATTTTGCTTTTTTCTCCATTGAAATAGTGGAGGAAAAAGCAAAAATGCTTTTTAAAAAAGGGAAATAACGTCGTGTAACTCTGATTTGATTTTTGCGTTATAGAAAGGCGATAATAATGTTTGATTCTCATGCACATTACGATGATAAAAAATTCGAAGGGGATAGGGAGTCGCTTTTGCGCTCCCTCGCTTTTCGCGGAGTTTCGGGTGTTGTGAACGCGGGATGCTGTATCAGGTCTTCCTACACTTCCTTGGAACTCGCGGAAAAATATGATATTATATATGCAACGGCGGGAATACATCCCAATGATTGCTTGAAAACGGAAAAAGGTTATCTTTTGGAGCTCGAACAGCTTCTCAAACACGAAAAGGTGGTTGCAATAGGGGAAATCGGTCTTGACTACCATTGGGATACAGTCCCAAAGGATATTCAAAGAAAATTTTTCAGAGAACAGCTTGAATTGGCTCAATCCTTGAATGTTCCGGTTGTTATTCACGCTCGTGAAGCTGTGGGAGAATGTGTTGATACAGTCCTTTCGTATAGTGGATTGAGAGGAATTTTTCATAGCTTCTCCGGTAGCGTGGAATTAGCAAAGCGACTTCAGAAATCGGGATGGTATCTTTCGTTTTCGGGGCCATGCACGTTTACAAATGCCTCTAAATTGAAAGACGTGGTGGCGGAATGTAACGTTGAGCTGATGCTGACTGAAACTGATGCTCCGTATCTTACCCCTCATCCTTTTAGAGGAGAAAGAAACGATTCTACATATATTAAATGTATAATAGAAAAAATAGCGGAGCTGAAAGGAATGGACTGTGCCTCTGTTGAAAAAATAACCGAAAAAAATGCAAGATATATATATGGAATTAAAAGCTTAATTTAACTAACCTGAAAAGTTAATTTGTGTCAAAGAAATTTAACATGGATTTTCAATTTTTTTCGAAAAAGCTATTGACAAAGCTTTTTGTTTGAGGTATAATGTAGCGTACTTACGATTATAAAATAGAAAGGATAAGTGCTTTTCAAAGAAAGGCACTATTTTGGTGACTAAAAATGAGAGTAAAAATTACTTTGGTTTGCACAGAATGCAAACAGAGAAACTATGACACAATGAAAAATAAGAAGAACGACCCCGACAGATTGGAAATGAACAAATATTGCCGTTTCTGCCGTAAACGTACCCCCCATAAGGAAAGCAAGTAATTTAGAGCTTTCCTGAAGCGAAACATAAACTTTTCGTGCTTTGAACTTTATCGTGCAGAATTGGTTTCAGGTTTCGTTTGGATATTGATTAAATCTGAAAGGATAATATTGTAATGGAAAATAAAAAATCACCCGGCGTTATCAGTTTAACGGGATTTGTTGTAGGTATTGCTGGTATTATCGTTTCCATGGTTGGAATTGGTAAGTTTGTGGGAAGCGGAATGATTCTTGGTATTCCTACAAGTTTCTTCCTTCTTTATTTGGGCTATGCAATTGCTCTTGTTGGCGGAATTGCATGGACCGTAGGTATTGTTAAGGGTTGGGATGATATCCCAGAAGATAAAAATTGCGCAGCTCTCAGAGTGTTCGGCGTAATGCCTTTTGTTGCAGGTATTGTTACACTTTTTGGCGGAATCAGAGAATACACAGGCAAAGATATGAGCTTGGCAGCAGGTTCAGATGAAGTTTTCATGTCCGTTAAAATGTTCCTTATCGTTTTGGGTGCAATTATCGCAGTTGTAGGACTTGCAATTTGGGGAATCGGTTTCCTTAAGAGTAAAGTTAAAACAACTATCATGCTTAGAGGTAACGGTACTCGTGCAAAAAAACTCAGAGATCTTAAGAGCGAACTCAAAAAGATTTCATGGCTCTCTTGGCGCGATACTTATAAACAGTCAGGGGTTGTTTTGGTAACACTTGTAGCATTCGCTGTTGTAGTTGGTCTTTTGGACTTGTTATTCTACAAAACTCTCAACGATTGGATAATGGCTTTGCTTAAATAATTCATTGAATCGTTAGTTGTATATATTAACAAGAACGGAGCGATATTGTGAATATTAAAAGAGAAGATACTCCGTATTGGTATGTAATACATACCTATTCGGGTTACGAAAATAAAGTGTATCAAAGTATATTGAACGTTATTGAAAACCGTGGATTGCAAGACAAGATTTTCTCTGTAAAGATTCCTACGGTTACCGTTGAAGAAAACAAAGACGGTGCAATCAGAAAAGTTGAACAAAAACTTTTCCCTACCTATGTTTTCGTTAAGATGGTTATGAATGACGAAATGTGGCATATAATCCGCAATATAATTGGTGCGACGGGCTTTGTTGGCCCAGGTTCTGAACCTGTACGTCTATCAAAGCTGGAAGTTGAACAGTTCCAGATAGAAGACAAAGAGCCTGAAATAACAATAATAGACCTTAAATATGCTGTTGGCGATCAAGTTAAAATTTGTGATGGTCAGCTTGATGGCTTCATTGGAATTGTCAGAGAGATTTCTGATGATAAAACTAAAGTAGTTGTTACTGCTTCCATGTTTGGAAGAGAAACAAAAGTTGAGTTACCATCGACTTCTGTTGCTCCATTGGATTGATTTGAAAAATCAAGGAAAACGGAATTCGGGTAAAATATAAATACCCCAATGGGTGTATAAGTGGGAGGAAGCTCGCCAAGGCTTCCGACAATTAACCACAAGGAGGAAAAAAACATGGCAAAGAAAATAGTTGCATACGTTAAGCTTCAGTTGCCCGCAGGTAAGGCAATGCCCGGTCCCCCTGTAGGACCTGCCCTCGGTGCACACGGTGTTGCAATTCCCTTGTTCACAAAGGAATTCAACGAAAGAACAAAGAAAGATATCGGTCTTATCATACCTGTAGTTATTACAATCTATGCTGACCGTACTTTCACATTCATCACAAAGACTCCCCCTGCCGCAGTTCTTATTAAGAAAGCTTGCGGAATTGAGAGCGGTTCAGGCGTTCCTAATAAAACAAAAGTTGCTCAAATCACAAAGGCTCAGGTACAACAAATCGCAGAACAGAAAATGCCCGACCTTAATGCAGCATCTCTTGAAACTGCAATGAGCATGATCGCAGGTACAGCGCGCAGCATGGGCGTTGTAGTTGTAGACTAATTGGAGGTGTCAAGATGAAAAAAGGTAAGAATTATATCGAAGCTTCAAAGCTTATTGACAAAACAAAATTTTATGACGGTGACGAAGCATTCAAATTGATTTGCGAAGTTTCCAAATCCAAATTTGATGAAACAGTAGAAGCTCACTTCCGTCTTGGTGTTGACTCTCGTCACGCTGACCAACAGGTTAGAGGTGCTGTTGTTCTTCCTAACGGAACAGGTAAAAAAGTAAGAACTCTCGTTTTTGCTAAAGGCGATAAAGCAGAAGCTGCTGCAGCTGCTGGTTCCGATTACGTTGGAGCACAAGAGTTGGTTGAAAAAATCCAAAAAGAAAACTGGTTTGATTTCGATGTTGTTATTGCAACTCCCGACATGATGGGTGTTATCGGTCGTCTTGGTAAGGTTCTCGGTCCTAAAGGACTTATGCCTACCCCAAAAGCTGGTACTGTAACAATGGATGTTGCTAAAGCTGTTCAAGAAGCTAAAGCAGGTAAAATCGAATACAGACTTGATAAAACAAATATTATCCACTGCCCTATCGGTAAGGTTTCTTTTGGCAAAGAAAAGCTTCAAGAAAACTTTGCAGCACTTCTTGGTGCTATCATTAAGGCAAAACCTGCTGCAGCTAAAGGTCAGTACATGAAGAGCTGCGTAATTGCAACCACAATGAGCCCCAGCATCAAAATTAACACAGGCTCCTTTAAGGTTGACTAATCGGTTTAAAATCGACTTCAGATTTTAATATTAATTCACCCGAAAGAAACAATTCTTTCG
>JAZRPU010000184.1:0-2221 GCA_045649365.1 Eubacteriales bacterium
CCTGCGACGGGAGAAACAATAACACGCTCCTCTCCAACGATTCTGTTTGTAAGTGAGCTTTTTCCCGCATTAGGTTTTCCGATTATTGCGACTCGTATTGTTCCGTCATCTTCCTCATCTTCCTCTTCTTCGGGAAGGAATTCTATTACTTTGTCAAGAATATCACCGCTTCCCGTTCCGTGTAATGCGGAAAGGGCATAAGGGTCATCTAAAGAAAGCTCATAGAATTCATAATATTCAGGAGGAAGGTCACCTGTTTTATCAATCTTGTTTACTGCTAATATAACGGGTTTGCCGCTTCTTCTGAGCATTGTTGCTATATCTTTATCATCAGCAGTCACGCCTGCTCTTGAGTCTGTCATGAATATAATAACGTCAGCCATAATTATAGCTGTTTCTGCTTGACTTCTCATCAGCTTCAACATGTCGCTATCTGTTTTAGGTTCTATACCACCTGTATCTACAAGAGTCAATTTTCTGCCGTTCCATTCTATATCATAATACAATCTGTCACGAGTGACTCCAGGAGTATCTGCAACTATAGAAAGGCGTTTTCCTGCCAATTTATTAAAAAACGTACTTTTGCCCACGTTTGGGCGGCCTACTATCGCAACTATAGCCATAATATGCCTCCTTATTCAAAATACTTATATATTATTTAAACAGAGCTTCTAAAAAATCCTCTCCGTCGCCTACTGTATAAATCTGAGAAACGTTAAGATTTTTTTTCAGCACGGAAAGAGTCATATTATCAAGAAAAACGTCTTCATCTTGTTTTAAAACGTTTTCGGGAAGCAATAAAATATCTCCCGCATCTTTCACTTGAGATGAGATATCACCACCTGTGAGAAGTCCGCTTACCGTAACGCTTTCTCCAAAAAAATTATTCACTATTCGGGAAACGTTTATTTCAGCGTCAGGATAAGCTTCAACAAATAAATCCACAAGAGAACAAATATGAGAATGTGCCGCGACACCCGTTGCGACTGTCTTTTTCTTTCCCTTGTACTCACGATTTTCTTTTTTTGCTTTTTGAAGCGCATATTCAAAGCCTTCGCGATGATCTCTCAACATTCCAACACCGTTTTCGATTTGCGGATAATCTTCATAATATTCATAGCTCGGAATGGGAAGCTCTGCTTTTAGGTAAAATTCATCAGAGGCATAAAAGGTGCGAACACCTTTTTCTTTTTTTGCTTTTTCTCCAAATTCGTTTACTGTTTCAATTACCTTCAAAGCTGTTTCTTTTGTGAAAGACTTTAATGAACAAAGTCCTTCTCTATGCTTTGTAAGTCCTACGGGAACAGCAGAAACACTGTTCAGGGTGGACAAGCGGTAAAGCTGATTTAAGCTGTAGACAAGCTCTTCTCCATCGTTAATTTCGGGACAAAGAACGAGCTGTGCATTGATTTCTATTCCGCCCTCTGAAAGCTTTGTTAAATAATCCAAAACCTTGCCCGCGTTTTTGTTTTTCATCATTTTAACGCGAAGCTCTTTGTTCATAGTGTGAACAGAAACGTTTACAGGCGAAATTCTCATTTCTATAATTCTGTCTACGTCTTTTTCTTCAAGATTTGTCAGAGTTACGTAGTTTCCTTGGAGAAAAGAAAGCCTTTCGTCATCGTCTTTGAAATAAATACTTTCTCGCATTCCATGTGGATTCTGGTCAATAAAACAAAACATACAAGAGTTTTTACAACGCTTTTTTTTATCCATCAGATACGTTTCAGCTTCTGCGCCCAACTCTCCATATTCGCTTTTTTTGATGGACAGTTTTTTTTCTTCACCATCACTTTGCAAAACAATTTCAAGATGGGAAGAAACTGTTTCGAATCTATAATCCAAAACGTCGTTTATTTCTCTGCCGTTTATTGACAATATTTTATCGCCAGGTTTTATACCCGCTTTTTCGGCGGGGGAGGCGGGAATAACTTTTGAGACGGTAACCATATTGACCTCTGTTAGATATTATTGTGAAAAAACAAAAGACGCTTGTGTAATTACAACAACAAACGCCTCATGTAGCTTTAAGCTTTGTCTTCGTTCACTTCAACTATCTGCTTGCCTGCGTATGTGCCGCAATTGGAGCAAACTCTGTGGGGAAGATTGTATTCTCCGCATTTTGAACATTTTGCCAAAGCGGGAGCAGAAAGCTTCCACACGGAAGAACGTCTCTTGTCTCTTCTGGACTTTGATACCTTACTCTTTGGAACTGCCATTT
>JAZRPU010000185.1:0-3532 GCA_045649365.1 Eubacteriales bacterium
GATTTCCCTCTCCGTCAAAAAGCGGTAATTTTTCCAAATACATAATATCATCCCTGCTTTGTGCATCACCTTCTGCTAAAATGGAGAGTTTGCCACAAACGTTTCCGCCTGCAGCTTTTACCAATTCTTCTAATGCGCGAAGTGATTCGCCTGTGGAAATAACGTCATCAACGATTAATATTTGTTTTCCTTTCATCAATTCAGCATCTGCACCATCAAGATATAATTTTTGTTCAGCTTCGGTTGTGATACTTTTTACTTTAACTCCAAAAACGCTTTGCATATACAATTTGGGGGCTTTTCTGGCGAGAAAGTATTTTTTCATTCCTATTTGACGCGCCATTTCGTGACCGAGAGGTATTCCCTTTGCTTCTGCTGTAAGGATATAATCAAATTCAGGAGCAATTTTTAACAATTCTCTTGCACAAGCAACAGTTAATTCCTGATCACCGAAAATAACAAAACCTGCAATGCTCAATTGATCGTTTATTTTACAAATTGGAAGTTCACGTTTTAATCCTGCAACATTTAAAGTATAGAATTTCATATAGACTCCTTAAATTTTTTAAGAATACAACATTATTATTATACAACAAATAAAACGGATACTCAACACTATTTTGTGAAGAATATCCGTTTTTTTTTTGACTGTCTCATTATGAGACAGTCAACATATTTCTTGTTAAATTTTTTAGACGTTTGATTGAAGCCTTCTTGTTGAAGTGTATCAGTATATATTCCGTTATTTGTCGAAAAAGTAAGAGTTGATTTTTTGCTCTTTTTTCGGGGAATATAAAGCACGTTGTTGTAAATATAAACTATAAAATCATATAAACCGTGCAAATGATATCTTCTTAAAAGCTCATTTGTTAATGCTAAAAAACTATTCTTAATGCTAAAAGCTTTAGTTAAAGCTTATTTATTGTTTTGCATATTTTGTTCTGCTTGCTGGATCATTTTCTTAACCATTTGTCCGCCAACAGAACCTGCTTGCTTTGCAGTAATATCACCGTTATAAGATTTATTAAGTGTTACACCAACTTCGTTTGCTGCTTCCATCTTGAATTTTTCCATAGCTTCTCTTGCTTCAGGAACTACGTGTTTATTGTTAGCCATTATATTAATCTCCTTTAATGGTTTAATCATTTTATTTGAGGTTTTATCCTCGCTAATATTATTACACACATTAAAAGAAATATTAATGGAAAAAAATAGAAATAATTATTGCCAAATATAAAGGTCAGCAGAGATTATGTTGTACTTACTTAATTCATCGTTATTAACTGAAATAAAGCTATAATATTCTTCGAGAAGTTGAGCATAAGCTTCATCAATGAATGTTTGTTGGATGTCGTTGTAATATTCATCAATGTCTTTTTCTGAAAGTTGTTTCTTTAAAATGATATAAGCACCTGTTTCACCTTCAACAAGTTTCAGCTCATTTTCTTTCATTTCAAAAATTGCTTTGTCGATATTTTCTGCAGAAGTACCTTTTTGAACGATTTGACCATCGGGAAAATATTGAGAAATTCCATCTTCTGAAATTGAATATTTTTTGTCAAATTCAACTTTGCCGCTGTTTATATCGTTGAATAATTCTGTAGCATATAAAATAGCTTTTTCCTTTGTTCTTGTACCTTCTATGTTTACCGTTTCTTTGGATTCTGTAGATTTATCATCTTCTTTTTCAGGTAATGTAACTTTAGGATCGGTATAAGAAATGAATATCGTTTTAACCTTAACAAATTCTTCTGCAAATTTTTCTTTTACCAAAGATTCATCAATGGGTGTTTTTCCGCCATCGCCATAGTAATAATTTTCAAGAGCTTGAACTAAATACTGCATCTCGTAGTATTTAAACAAATCATCAGAATTAATTCCAAAGCGATAGAGATAAGAATCTAACGAATCCTCATCACCATAAGCGTTAATATGGTTCTGAACAAGAGATTCAATTTCTTTTTTGGTTTCTTCGTTTTTTGTTACCGATATTCCGTATTTCATGCAAAGTACTTTGGTTACTACAAGACGTTTGCAATAAGACATTATATCTGTTTCTACAAGTTCTTTGTATGAACGACCGTCTTCCTTGTCGGGTACCGTATTCCAGAATGCTTCATTATCCATTACGGTTATTTGTGAGTTTGCATTTTCTTGATATTGAGAAAGAAGATATAAAAAATCTGTTTTTTTATCGGAAAGTATGAAAGCATATAATCCCGAATTAATCTCTGCTTTATATTCTCCGTCTTTATAACTGAAAACAATAACGTCGGATGTACTGTTTCCATCATGGGGATTCAATGTTACGCCTTCGCTCGAGCATCCTGAAAGTAAAAAAATTATACAAAACAGACAGCATGTGATTTTGATTATTTTATTCATTAAACATCACCCTCATTCCCTATTTTTATTCAAGGAATTTAATAGATTCTCATTGCATTTTATTTTCGAAAAGTATGATTCAAGAATATCATTGAAAAGCTCATCAACCAAATATTCTTTTTTTGCTGAAATGTAGTCGGATGAAAAATCAACGAATTTGATTAAAAATATTCCGGCTTCAGTTTCTTTTAAAATTATATCGCCTGTTTTGTATGATTCGCAATCAACGGAAAAATAGTTTTTAAAATCAGATTTCGTTAACAAAAATCCGTTTGGAGCATTTTTATTTATATAAGAATAGTCATCAGATTCTTTATAAATATCCTCAAATGTTTTTTCCCCTTTCATCACTGCATCGTAGTAGGAATGCATAAGTTCTTTGTAGTATTTATTATAATCTTCAACAGTTAAAGGCGGTTTTTCTGTTGCGTTTTCGTCATTCGATGAAGAAACGTCTTCGGAAGAAATCACTTCTTCTGAAGATTCTTCAGAATTCTGCGAATCATCTATTTCAGAAGAACTATTATTTTGATTTTCATCAGACGTATCCTGACTTATCTTTTCTTCAATTTCTTCATCCTGAAAATAAAATACAGAATACATAAACTGAATGCTGTTTGAAAGTGAATCCAATGCTTCTTGGTCTGAAATATTTTTTCCTTTTTCACCAAAAATAAACTCGGGTAGAACTGTACCATAGGAACTTATATAGCTTAAATTCATAAGTTCATCTGCAGTAATACCATATTGACCGATAGTTGCAATATTCCACGCTTCATAGCTTCCGTATTTTTGAATACTTTCTTTCTTCAAAGCTTCAAATTGAGAAACTAATTCTTCAGGGAGTGAGTCATATTTATAGTCAGATGCAATTTTTTCATACACAAGATATTCTTTACAAGCTCTTATGGTGCTTTCTTCAAGAAAATCTTTCATTGTTTTATCTGTGCTGCCCTGCTTTTCGTTCCAAAAAGTTGTTTCCCAATATTTTTCTGTTCCGTCGGGCATAAAGCCAAAATACGCTTTGAATGATTCGCCATAGGAGTTGTAATAATTCTTATATGTTTGTACTATGTTTTCTTTATTTTTGGAGTAATAACAATCGTATACATCTGCAGAAATAATTTTATCTTCAAAGCTAAAAACA
>JAZRPU010000186.1:0-8502 GCA_045649365.1 Eubacteriales bacterium
AAAAGGTAGTTGCAGTATAGAGAGTATAGTCTCCAAGCTTTTCTCCTACCTCAGCATCTGTTAATTCTGAATTTTTTATGGTTACTAATACTTTTTTAGGTGTTGGAACTAACAAAAGAATTTTTCTGTTTTCACTCTCGAAAGAAAAATTAAACTCTTTCTTATAAGAAGAAATTTGAATTTTGATAAAGCGAATCGCAAAATGCTTTAAACCAGCACCACTATCAGCGAGAGCAAGGGGTGAACCTGGGAAAATGGTTGATACAAATTTACAATCGTATTTTTTTTCGTTTTTCTCTACGGTGAAATTAAAGCCTTTTGAATCAAACAAAACGGACTTATACGGCTTTACGATTTCTGACAAGGCGAGAGAATTGTTTTGACAATATTTTTTCAGCTTTTTGATAAAGGATTTTCTTTTCAATACAGCGCGTAAAGCAAAAATAGAAAAAGACGCCAAGAAAATAATTACTACTCACAACACCACAAGGAGAACGCCTTTTTTGCCCATTAACATGATCCACGGTGCAACAGCAGGTACAAAGAGCATAATTATGTATGCCGCAACTCCGTAAATCAACAAATTAAAAGCAACATGCTTAAAAGTTTTAAGAGATATACTCATTCTATCGACTTTTATATCGTCTGCTATTTCATTTATGTTCGCGCGCCAATTTTTCACGACAATTATGTGAGATAAAAATTCAACAGCAATCAAAAACGGAACGTTTTTCGCCCAAGCCTTTATTGAGGGCAAAACAATAAGGTCGAAATCTGTGGAAAAGCATTCTGACATACTGTCATAGGCAAAAAAGAAAGGGAAATCGAAAGAGATAAGCAAAATAATTGCCGCTTCGATGTAGAAAAAGGGCGTTGTAAGGACAAATTTAAAAGGGGAACAATTACTGCCGTTTTTTGCCCATTCAACCAATTTAGCCTGTCCTATTCTATCCTCTTCGTTGAACGTCAGTACATTAGCATTGAATACGAGAAGATACATAACAAAAAACAATCCGTCAAGAAAAGACTTGTTTGCATGATTCTCATAGCGCATAGCTTCTAACGTACTTGCCAAAAGTGAACCCACAAAGACAAATATAAGCTCGGTGAAAATCAAAATAAGAATAGGTCTTAATAAAAACATTGAGTAGTTAATAGTTTTTTTCATGATAAATCTTTCTGTGATATTTATTAGTATAATTTATATTTTTCGTAAATTTAAATTAGTGCGAAGTTTTTTCGTAATATGGATTTTGCGAGTTGTTTGTAAGTGCGAATTTTTTCGCACTTACAACAGCCCCATTTTTTTATATAAAACAACAAGCTTTTACAAACAATCTCTTTCTAACGAGTTCAAAAATGACGTAGAGCTATGAATTATGTATTCCCCTAACCTTTCGCCTGTATCCGCCTCGCTTAATTTAGCACCGCGGATTGAAGCAAAAATCTTTTTAGGGATGGGAAGTATTATGAGAATTTTTTTATTTTCACTTTCAAAAGTATAAGTGAAATCTGTTTTTTTAGAGAAAAGCTGAACGCCGCGAATTGTTATCAAGGTATGCTTTATACCATAACCTTTATCCGAAAAAATAAGTGGCGAGCCTTTGAAAAGTGAATAAAGAAATTTACAATCGTATTTTTTCCCATTTTTCTCCACGGTGAAGTTAAAGCCGTTTTTATCCTTAAAAATCGACGAATAGGGATTTGAGATTTCGGAGAGATCAAGAGAGTTATTCTTACAATATTTTTCAAGCCTACTGATAAAAGACCTTCTTTTCAACAATGCACGAACATAGAAAGCCGAAAGAACAAGTATAAAAGCTGTCAAAGATACAAAAATAAAAACCCAAATCGCTCTTCCGTTTGTAGCATCTTGCCATGCAAAAACAAAAGGTAAAAACATAATTACAATGGCCAAACCGATCAAATAAACAAACGCTATTTTCAAAACACTTAATATGGTTTTAAAAGATATGCTCAATCTTTCGTCTTCCAAGTCTTCCATTACACCGTTTATGCCCCAAAGCCAGTTTTTTGATACTATAACATGAGCTAAAAAATCAACAATCAACAATAAAGGAACAATAAAAAGCATAACGTTACGCTTTGTTTCCAAGGGAATCGGCTCAATATCGCTAAAAAATGTTTTAGTTATAAAGTTGAAAGAAAAAGCAGACCTGAAAACAAAAGGAACGAGTAAAAGAATTAAAGCATCAATATAAAAATACGGTGTTGATAAAACAAATTTGAAGTTTGAAAACTTTTTGGATGTTTTCAGTTTTTCAACAAATTTTCCTTGAACGTATCTATCTTCAGATTTAAAAGTTATTACCATAGAATTAAAAATCAACACATAAAAAACACATAGCATACCACTAATAAATGAAAGACTTATATCGTTTACCATTTCATAGTAATGCATTTGAACTTTTAAACTGAAGCCAATCAAATATAAAATCAGTTTTGAAGAGAAAAGAACGAAAAATGGCCTTAATAAAGAAATCCCTATATTAAAAATCTTTTTCATATTGCCCCCTTAATGATTTTAAAGAAACTATTTTTTACAGTTAATCGCTCTGACTAAAGTTTTATGGAATTTAGCAATGCCCCGAATTTGATTCTTACTCTATGTCAGTATTATATCACACGGTCAAGTGATTGTCAATAGTGTTCTCGAGATTTAAAATTGTTTTTTCAAGATTTAAAACAAAATGAGCTGATCTGACGATCAGCCCATAATTCAAAAATTTAATTTTATTTATCAGAAGTGTAGTTATCAAAGTAACCTTGAATCCAAACGATAGGAGTTCCTTTATCTCCGCTTCCCGAAGTTAAATCACAAAGAGAACCGATAAGGTCTGTCAAACGTCTTGGTGTTGTTCCTTGAGAAGCCATGCTTCCAACTAAATCAGCTTCCTTATTCTTTATACGTTCAGAAATTGCAGCTTTAAGAGCATCGCCGGAAAGGTCTGCAAAATCATTATCAGCGAGATACTTAAGTTTTATTTCATTAGGTTGACCTTCAAGGCCCTTTGTATATGCGGGAGCGACAACAGGGTCTGCAAGTTCCCAGATTTTTCCAACGGGATCTTTAAAAGCACCATCTCCGTAAACCATAACTTCAACAGTTTTTCCTGTTGCATCTTTGATATATTTCTGGATATTATCTACAACAGACTGACAATCTTTAGGGAAAAGCTTAACGGAGGTTTCTGTTGCTTTGTTACTTCCCAAAAGACCAAAATCTGCATTAAAACCGCTACCGTCTATAGACTCTGTTAAAATTTCGTCGAGAGAATAAACGTTTTCAGCACCTGCTGCTTTAAGAAGACGTTTTGTTCTGAATCTGGAATGGATATCGGCACAAAGAACGTTTTTGGTATATTTAAGAATAGAACGGCAATCATTGGCAAGAATAATTTCTACCTCTGCTCCCATAGAAGAAACAAGCTCTTTATAGTATTCGATATAGTCAACGCCTGTAAAACGATGCTTTTTATATCCAAAAAGTTCCCTGAACTTTGCTTCTGTCAAAACGTCTGTCCAAGGGTTAACGCCCGCATTATCCAAATCGTCCAAATCTACAAGATGATTACCCACTTCATCGGAAGGATAGCTCAACATAATGTAAACCTTTTTTGCTCCCATTGCGATACCTTTCAAGCACATCGCAAAACGATTACGGCTGAGAATTGGGAAAATTACTGCAAATTCTCCTGTGGGAAATTTATTTTTAACGTCTGCTGCTATTTGTTCAACGGTAGCATAGTTTCCTTGTGCTCTTGCAACTACAGCCTCTGTAACAGCTATAACGTCTTTATCACCAATTTCAAGGTTTTCTGAAGCCGATGCAGCTAAAACACTGTCTGCAACGATTTTTGCAATATCATCTCCGCTTCTGATTATAGGTGCGCGAACACCGCGAGATACCGTGCCGATAAGTCTTTCCATTTTGTTTTCTCCGTTTCTGCCAAAAATTATGCTTGACTTCCAAGCAATTATATTATATTATATTTATTGACCATTGTCAATTTATTATATTACATTTATTCTATTAAGTCAAGTTATTAAACTTAATGAGTGTTATAAGGGAAGTTTATAATTATGGATATTAAACTCGACCAATACAAAGCATTCAGCGCCGTAGCAAAATATTCAAGCTTTTCACTTGCAGCGGCAGAATTATACATGACCCAAAGTGCAATAAGCCAGCAAATCAAAGCTCTTGAAGAAGCCTTGGGCGTTACTCTGTTTATCAGAGGAAGAAACGGAACTACACTCACACCTCAAGGGAAGCTTCTTCTTGAATACGTTGAAAAAGCATTGGACTTATTCATGTCCGCTGAAAACAAGCTGGCAAAATTATCTCAACTCGAATCAGGAACGTTAAGAATTGCGGCGGGCGATACTATTTCAAAGCATTTTCTCCTTCCCGCATTGGAAAAATACAATACCGCTTATCCCAAAATCAAGCTTCAAATAATCAATCGTGTTACATCTGAAGCTATTGAACTATTAAAAATGGGGAAAGCTGATATTGCAGTTATCAATCTGCCCTTTGAAGATGACACATCCAAACATGGAAAGCTCAACATCAAGAAAGTTTTTACTTTGCATGATGTTTTTGTAGCGGGAAACAAATTTTTAGAATATAAAGAAAAGCTTTTAGACGAGGAGCAAATATCAAAGCTCCCTCTCGTTATGCTTGAAGAAAAATCAAATTCCAGATTGTACGTTGATGCATTCTTTGCAAGTAAGGGAATAAAACTCCAACCCGAAATAGAATTGGGAAGTCACGATTTGCTTTTGGAATTTGCATCATCAAATTTAGGCGTTTCATGTGTTATTAAAGAATTTGCAGATGAATTTTTCAAATCAGCAAAAATATTTGAAATAAAAACAGAATCACAAATCCCTGAAAGAAGCATTGGGGTTTGTACCCTTGAAGAAGTAACAACGAGTGCGGCAACCGATAAATTTTTGGAAATTCTAGAAAACAACAATTTTTAAAAAGAAAAATCGACTGAATTTTGAACCGACCTCCCTATCGTTAGATTTTTGGTCTAACTTTTGGGGGTCGGTTCATTTCAGCCGATTTTTTTATTTATCAGGTAAAATCAAACTCAACTTTTCCGCCATTCAATTTAAGAACTGCATCAAAGGGTTTTCCCTTTTTTGAAATAAATCCAGAAAGTTTTTCAGTTTTTCCAGTGCTTAAAAGCGATGAAAGGTCAGATAGAGTAATTATTCTTCCGCAAAGCTTGAGCGGTACGGAAAATTTGCACCCATCTTTATATCCTTCGCAATAATATCCAAACTTTCCTCTTTTTATGTTCTTTCCACACAAAGAACATATTCCGCAGGTATCTCCAAACAAACCGAAATTATGCTCATTGCCTTTTCCAAACACGTCAGATATTTCTTTTTCAGCCAATTTGACACTTTCAGAAACAGCCATTTCACCTCTGAAAACCTTTTTTAAAGCTCTGCCCAATTGTGACGTTTTATATTTATCCATATCAATTCCCATTAAAACAAGGGATTCTATCAAATACTCTCCCCCGGGGAGAATCGTGTAAACGTCTTTTTTCAACTGAATATACCCGCTTATTATAGCATTATTAATAATTCCCGTTCTTGTAGCTTCAGTTCCCAACTCCAAGCCCTCAAACATGGCTTTATATTCTTCACTATCGTCTTTTTCGTTTTTTTCCTGCAATGCGCTTTTTTCTTCTCTGAAAGGGTTTTTCAGATAATTATTAAGCGTTTCTATAGTATAATGCTTTGGAGGTGTAGTTTCTTTTTCAAGGGGTTTAAAGTCAATATTTACACTTTCGCCTTTTTCAAGAGGAGGAAGAACTTTATCTTTTCCCGAATAATCATCGTATTTAGTCCAGCCCCCTTGAGTTATTACCATTCCCTTGAGAACGAACTCTTCATAATCCCCTACCTTAATTTTTATTTCGGTTTTTTCCGCTAAACATTCTTCAGAGCAAAATACAGCAACAAACCTACGAAAAACTGCTTTATAAACCGTCATTTCCTTTTCAGAAAGATTTTCTTTTTTAGGAACTTTATAAGTTGGAGTCAAAGCGGAGTGAGATTCTATTTTAGAGTCATCGAAAATAGTTTTCGCATCTTTAAATTCAACAGGATATCCTAAAGCTTTCACACCAGATAAAATCTTTTTTATTTTTTCCTTTTCAGTTGTGGCGAGATATTCAGAGTTTGTTCTTGGATAGGTTATATATCCTGCTTCATAAAGCTTTTGAAGAATAGCAAGGCTTTCTTCCATGGGCATTTTATATTTCTTTCCAAGATAGTTTTGCAATTTAGACAAGGAGTAAAGCTTTCCCGCTTGAATCTTGTCTTTTTTTCTTTTCACGTCGGTAACAACAGCACCAGCCTCATTATATTTATGCCCAAGCTGAACAGCTAAAGAAAACTCTTCTTTTTTAAATTTCGTTTTGCTGACAAGTTCAATTTCCGTATCCTTTGTTTTTTCCTTTGAAGCTATAACGAAATACTTATCCTTAACAAAATTTCTTATTGCCATATCTCTGTCATAGATCGCTTTCACAACGGGAACGATTACTCTACCAACGCGAAGAAGAGTTCCCGTTTTCAACGTTGCATATCTTGTCAGATTAACACCGTACAACCAATCTATATACGTTCTTGCAAAACCTTCGGAAGCAAGATTATCATATTCGGATTCGTTTTTCAAGGAATCAAGAGAGGCACTTATGGTTTCGGGCGTTTGGTCAGGCATCCAAAGGCGCATGAAAGTTTTTTTATTATCTCCAAGAGCTTTTTCGACACAAATTCGTATTATTATTTCACCCTCTCTGTCTGCGTCCCCTGCATTTACAATACAATCAACGTCTTGTCTGGATGCAAGGGATTTTATAAGAGAAAACTGTTTTAAAACGCCTTCGTCAACTATTCCGTTTTTGTTTTTCAAAGCAAAATGGAATTTTTCGGGGAAACAAGGTATATTCTCCATAGACCATTTCCCTGAAGAATTAGGAGAGTAATATTCAATATCCGCAAGAGAAAAAAGATGTCCGAACGCCCACGTTACAATGTACTGCGGATTTTCAAAATATCCGTTTTTCTTATTCATGCCGCCAATAGCAGCGGCAATATTTCTTCCAAGGCTTGGTTTTTCAGCAATAATAAGTATCATAACTCTCCGCCATTTTAATGTTTTAATATAGTGAAAACGGCGTTGACCGCCGTTTTCGCCAATTTCTTATTAAAGAGTAAACATGAAGAATTTCAAAACTTCAAGATAATCCTTTGATTCAAAATAATTAGTATTTATATCTATGCTCTTAACTCCAGGGTAAAAAGAAGCTTTATATGCTTTCAAATAATCCTTATGAGTAACAAACACTTCGAATTTTTCTGGAAGCTTCACAAGACATTTTGAAATGTCTTTACTCAAAGCTTCTGTCATTTTTTCTTTTATAAGTTCACAAGCTTTTTGAGGATGCATGGATTTTGAACCGCCATTCATTCCCTCTGAAACTGCCACAGTTGTGATCTCTGGAACTATAACCTTTGCACTTTCACACAAAGCATTATCTCCTGAAAGGAATACTGTTGGAACTCCCATATAAGCGGCAGTATATGTATTCATCAAGAACTCACTTGCAATAACTCCGTTTATAGTTACTTTTCCAACGGAAAGATTCATTGTATGAGCCAAAGGGTTTCCGTTTGTTCCCGCGGCGCTATGATATCCTGTAAAGCCCGCTGCAGCAAAAGTTTCATCAATACCTGCCATCATTGAAAAAGGATGGCGTGTCCAGTCACGGATTATTTTAGCTTCAAGAGGAAGCATGTCGGGATAAATGTTTCTTGCGCTGTCATGAGCGTCTTTAATAACAATCTCACCAAATCCCGCTTCTAAAGCACCCATGCAAGCAGAGTTTACTTCGTTTGACATTTGTTTTAAAAAATAAGGGGAATATTCATTGTTTGTATTTGTTTCCTGCCAATTGGCAATACCACACGTTCCCTCAATGTCACAGCTTAAAAATAATTTTTTCATTGTATTTCTCCAAAATATCACTATATTTTTTCATGCTCCGCCTTTTTAAAAGCGGAGCATGAAATTATCAAAAACAAATATAAACTATGTCAGATAAATCAGTCTACGTTAATCGTATCGAAGGTATCTCCTGTAGCGATAAGTCTGTTATAACGAAGTTCAACCATCGTCATAAATTCTTTCCAATAATAACCTTCACGAACGAAAGTTTTCGTTTCATAGGAATATCTCATCTGCATAGGACAGTTCTTCTTATCACGAGCGAAATCGTAATGCTGACGGATACAATCCATTGTCAAATCGTGTTCAACAAGAAGTTGAGCTACAAGTTGAGCAGAGTTTTCAAGTGCAAGGAAGAATTGTTTTTCCCAAGCTTCATATTTAGGGCCATAGTAGTTGGACAAAGCTTCTTCGCCACCTGCTCCCTCGGGGAATCCGTTTAC
>JAZRPU010000187.1:0-2942 GCA_045649365.1 Eubacteriales bacterium
GGTAAAAAAGATCTTTCTATTATTCATCTTGAAAAAGACATGATGAATGCAGAAGTAGGATTTGGAATGAAAGTGCTGAAAGCACTTTGTGAAATGGGAATTTCCTTTGAACATCTCCCCTCCGGAATTGACACAATGAGTATTGTTGTTAACACCTCTTACATCGAGGGAAGAGAAAAAGAGGTTATTTCCAAAATAAGTGAAGCAGTTGAGCCAGACGTTATCTACATTGAAAAAGGAATCAGCCTTGTGGCAATTGTGGGAAGAGGAATGAGAAACGTTCACGGAACAGCTTCAAGAATCCTCAAAGCAATAGCATCAGAGCAAATTAACATCAAGATGATAGACCAAGGCTCAAGTGAGCTTAACGTTATAATCGGCGTTGAAGAAAAAGATTTTGAAAAATCACTCAAAGCCATTTACAAGGAATTTATAGGTTAATTTATGGCTGACGGATACGTTTCTTTGGAAAAAGAAGGGTTTGGAGAATACACAGAAAAAAAATCTGTTTTTTATGGATATGCCGCACCCGTTTCTACGGAAGACGATGCTGTTGCATTTGTTAAAAAGATAAAAACTAAACATGCGGATGCAAGACACAACGTTTATGCATACATGCTCAAAGAAAACAACGTTCAACGATTCAGCGACGACGGAGAGCCTCACGGAACAGCGGGGCTTCCCCTACTCGACACCTTAAGAAAGCCAAACATCACCGACAGCGTTATTGTTGTTACAAGGTATTTCGGTGGGATTCTTTTAGGGACAGGAGGACTTGTGAGAGCATATTCCGCGGCGGCGAAAGCGGCTGTTGAAGATGCGGGGATAGTAACCTACGTTTTATACAAAAAAGCGAAAATCACCGTTTCATACTCCGACTATCAAAAGCTCACGTACTTTCTTGAAAAAAGAGGAATAAAGCATTATCCCGCTGTTTTTGATTCGCAAGTAAGTCTTGTGGCAAAGATTATTCCCGAAGATTTTGAAAACGTTATTTCCGCATTAGCCGACCTCACCGGTGGCAAAGCTCTCATTGATGATGCGGGTTTCGAATACGGGTTTTAATGAAAAAGATGTCTTTCGCAAAAAAGCGAAGACATCTTTTTCATTTCAGGAATTCCAAATATCAGATATATCTTTCTCCATTGATTCATAATCAAATTCGTTTTTCAGCTTCGCTTTAACAAGCTTTAAAGCGGAAAAAATATTATTCAAAATAACTTCTTTTTTCTTTTCATCGGGCGTTTGAGTATAATCTTCAAAGCAAATTTGCAATGATATATTCGCAATTTTATACTCGGTGCTTATCATAACGCGCTGGCTTTTTCTACGCTTTCGCGTTCCGCGGACATGGGATATATCGGGGGTTATATTAATTGTATCTAACCGACACGTATATTTTGATATTTCAATTTTGTCGCAAAGCTTTTTACATAATATATGTATTTCTTGATTTACCTTATTTTCTCCCATGCAACATGCAGGGACGTTTATTACTAATTTTGTGCTCATTATTTTTCCTTTTCTTTTTTTATGTCTCTCTCACAATCGCCTCTATATATAATTGTCGTGAGAAGTCAAAATGTTTCATTTTTTCATGTAAACAAATCGTTAACTTTATATTAAAAAGATTCTTTATTCGCTTTTATTGAATATTTACATTTTTTATTCATCAAACTTGAATTTTTATAAATTCAAGTTTTGGGCAATTTTTAGAAATTTTTAGAAATATAATTTTATTTTAAGCTTCATTGGTTAGTATAATAAAAATATGTTTGAAAGGCTTTTTTCTATGAAACGGTTTGTATTTTTCATTTCAATTTTAACGGTAATTTCTCTTTTGGTGTTTTCTTCATGCGCCAAGGATGAAGAAAAAGGGAAATATGATAATTCAACAGTATATGCACAAGTTACTGAAATCAATGGTACGGAAATCACTTTTACAATCGGTGAATTGAAAGAGGTTTCTATGGATTTTGGTCAAGGTGGCATGGAGATGCCAAGCGGTGAAGTCCCCCCGATGCCAAACGGTGACATGGAGATGCCAAGCGGTGAAATTCCCCCGATGCCAAGCGGTGAAATTCCCCCAATGCCAGACGGTGGTATGATGGAGTTGCCAAGCGGTGAAGTCCCCCCGATGCCAAACGGTGACATGGTGGAGTTGCCTTTTATTGCAGGAGATGAAATCATAGTTTTAAATCTCAACCAAGAAACTGTGTCCATACTTAAAGTTGGAGATATTACAGAAATCGTTTTTGCTCAAAATGGCGCGGTAAAGAGCATTACAAAAGTTTCTTTTGATTCCTTTGCAAAATAATAATAAAATCTCAAGGCATGAGCGAAAAAGCCCATGCTTTGTTTTTTGAAATCACAAATTCATCGTTTATAAAACTACTCCCCTGCCTCGCTCTTTCCTATTTGCGACTGCATGAAAAAATTCGAAGAAATATTTTTCACTTTTTTCAAAAAAACTATTGACATTCTGCATTCTTTGTGATATTATATGTAGGCTTTCGGAAGTCCGATTGATTTGTGCCTTTAGCTCAGCTGGATACAGCAACTGCCTTCTAAGCAGTAGGTCGGGGGTTCGAGTCCCTCAAGGCACGCCAACGTATCGGACGATGAAAATCGTCCGATATGGTTTCTTATGGTGGATGTAGCTCAGTTGGTTAGAGTATCAGGTTGTGGCCCTGAGGGTCGCCGGTTCAAATCCGGTCATCCACCCCAGAATATTTTTGAAGACCCTATCGGGTCTTTTTTGCAAAAGTTTTCTGCTGAAAGATTTTTGAGAGGTATTTATGAAAAAGATTTCCAGAATTGCTTTTTTTATCTCCCTGGCAATTATTGTTACTTTGTTTTCTTTTTCAATTTATACTGTAATATCTGCCATAAATTCCCATTCAGGTAGCACGGGTATTATTGGCGGTGCTGACGGGCCTACC
>JAZRPU010000188.1:0-2519 GCA_045649365.1 Eubacteriales bacterium
CATTTTGCTATCCTTTTAAGTGAGTATATATTTCTTCATGGATATATTTTAATGGGAGTATTCCCACTTGACAATTCACCTGATTAGGTATATACTTAAAAATGGATATAAAATTTTAAAAGGAGATTGTAATATGAAATTGCTTATAGCAGGCTCCAGAACAATAGAAAGCTTCGACTTGAAATCATATATTCCCGAGGGAGTGACTTCTATAATATCGGGAGGCGCGAAAGGAATTGATAAGCTGGCAGAAAAATATGCCGACGAAAACAATATCCCTAAAATTGTAGTTCTTCCCGAATATGAAAAATACGGTAGAGCCGCTCCCATAAAGCGTGATGACCTTATGGTTGATATGGCAGATTCTGTTCTTGTAATCTGGGACGGTGTATCAAAGGGAAGCAGACATACCATAGAATATGCTAAAAAGAAAAACAAACCCTTGAATGTAGTAAAGGCTTGTAAATCTGAAAATGAGTAAAAAATTCTCTCTTTCCGCTTTGGAAAGAGAGAATTTTTTATATACTACTTGAAAAACGCTTTAAAATATGATAGAATAAAAAATGTATAATATTATAACTTTAAAGGTATGTTTTTATGCACAACAGATTAACTAAAGCGTTAGCTTTGATTTTAGTTTTTTGCTTTTGTTTATCTCTCGTTTCATGTACAGATGAGAACAGAACGGAAAGCGGAGAGATGTCTGCGGTAAGCTCTGAAGAAAGTTTTGAAGCAAGCTCTGAAGTGAGTATCGAAGCAAGCTCTGAAGTGAGTATTGAAGCAAGCTCTGAAGTGAGTATCGAAGCAAGCTCTGAAGCGAGTTTTGAAGAAAGCTCTGAAGTGAGTTTTGAAGAAAGCTCTGAAGTGAGTGTTGAAGAAAGCTCTGAAGATTGGTCGAATAAAGGCGTAACTTATTTCGAGGATACGGGAAAATGCACTTATACAACAGTTTATTCCCCAAAAACCAATGACAAAGTAACGTATCAAAACAACGGAATATATCTTTACAACACGGATTTCAGAATGTCATCTGAATTGGAGGAGGAGTTTTTGAAGTTGTTTTCTTCCTTTGAAAACGCCCAATCTATTACCGTTCGTGAGATGAACACGGAATTTGTTTTTGCATACCAACCAAATAAACGTATAGCCTGCGCCAGTGCAATAAAAGCTCCATTTAGCTTGTTTGTGGCTAAATGCGTTGAGCAAGGGTTGGTTTCTTGGTCGGAAAAGCTTGTTTACGAAGAAAAATACGATTATTTTGAAGGCTCGGGAGTAATTCAATCCAATTATGATTACGGAACGAAGTTTTCTGTAAAAAGGCTTTATGAATTAATGCTGTATGTCAGCGATAACATAGCGTATCTGATGCTTAAAGACCGTTTCGGCGGTGCTTCAAAGTTTAACGATGCGGTAAACGCTATAGGGTGCAAGGACATTATTGATTGGGGAAATTGGGGTAATTTGACTTCATACGAAATGGCGCTTGTGTGGAGAGAAATTTATCACTACACCCAAAGCGGCTCTGAAGAATCCAAAAAGCTGTATAATGAATTGGACAGAGCGTTGTATAACGAGCTGGAAAAGGGAATAAAGGGTAAGGATAACCTTCATAAATCAGGTTGGAGCTCAAAGGCATATAACGATGCGGGACTGTTTTTTGACGGGGAGCAGGTATATTCCGTTGCAGTAATGACAGGCAGAAAATCCTTGTCAGATTCCAGAAATGCAACCCAAGTTATTGAAGTTTCAAAGCTTATAAATAAGCTTATGGCAGAATACAAAGTTTATTGTGAATCTATTCAGAATATAGAATAAATAAAGAGGTAAATATGGATTACAAAAAATTAGCGGAATTATTATTTCCAAACGTTGAAAACACTCCCGAATATTACGAGGAAAAATATAAGGCGCGCCAGCTTCCCGAGGGAGCTAAAGTAACAAGATTTGCGCCAAGCCCAACGGGATTTGTTCATTTCGGAAGCATGCTTCCCGTTGTTGTATCAGAAAGACTTGCCCATCAAAGCGGTGGTGTTTTCTATTTGAGAATAGAAGATACCGACGATAAGCGTTACGTTGAGGGTGCGGAAGAAGACCTTATCAACGTTTACAAATATTTTGGCGTAAACTTCGACGAAAGCATTATGGCGGGTGGGGAATATGCTCCCTACAGACAGAGTGAAAGAAAGGATATATATTCCGCATACGCAAAAAGACTTGTGGAAGAGGGAAAAGCGTACCCTTGCTTTTGCAGTGCGGAAGAGCTTGACGAAACAAGAAAGCTTCAGGAAGAAAGAAAGGTTATAACGGGATATTGGGGAGAATACGTTAAATGCCGTGATTTGACCTTGGAACAGATTGAAGAAAATTTAAAAGCGGGAAAAGAATGGGTTCTTCGTATAAAATCCTTTGGAAATCCCGAAAATAAAATAAAATTCACAGACCTTATCAAAGGTGCTATAGAAATAACAGAAAACCACATCGACCATATTTTGCTCAAGCGTGACGGTATGCCCACGTAT
>JAZRPU010000189.1:0-12184 GCA_045649365.1 Eubacteriales bacterium
AATATTTTAATTTTTTTATTTTTTTTTAAAAAAGGTCTTTTCAAAATGCATTTTATGTGATATAATATCAGATAAGGAGTATTATGTCCTTATTGTATCTTTTTTTCCTTGCGGAAAGCGAAAAAATCAGGACTTTTAAAAAACCTTTCTAAAATTTATTATATATTATATATCGTTTTTTTGTGAATCCATTTTGGTTTTGCATTATCGGGAGAAATTAAAAATGTTTGGAAACAACTACAGCAAGTTAAAAGAAGAACTTATAGCGTCGCTTTCAACAGAGTTTGTTTCAATGACCGTTGATTTATGGTTCAACGCTCTCACAGTTTATTCTTATCAGAATGACAAAGTTGTTCTTTATTGCGACAGCGACTATAAGAGAAGCTACATAGAAGAAAAATATAAAAAGAATATTGAAAATCATTTGAGCAAAATTTTAGGAAAGCCTACCAAAGCGTCAATAGTATCGTCTGATACTATTGACGATAGCTTGGAAAGTATATCAATTGAAGACATTTTGCCGAATAATACACAGAATAATCAATCAAACGACGCCTCTTATGCTCAATCGGAAGCAGTTGATGAAGCACAACGTTTAAAGGATATTCCCCATGAGGGATATACTTTCTCTAACTTTATTGTCGGCTCTTCAAACGAATTTGCATATAAAGCGTGTATGGCGGTTATCGACAGCCCCGCAATTCTATATAATCCTCTTTTCATCCACGGAGCATCGGGACTTGGCAAAACACATTTGCTTCATGCAATGTATAATGAGGCAAAAAGAAAATATCCCTCCCTTAATATTGTTTACATGTCAGGAGAAGAATTTGCAAACCAGCTTATTCTTGCCATAAACAAGAACAGAGCTGAAAAAATGGAAGAATTCCGCAATAAATACAGAAATATTGACATTCTCCTCATTGACGATATTCATTTTATATCAAACAAGAGAACTACTCAAGAAGAATTTTTTCATACCTTCAACAAGCTTTTTGAAATGAAAAAGCAAATAATCCTGACCTCCGACCGTGCGCCTGGAGAAATAGAATTTCTTGAAGAAAGATTAAAAACCCGCTTTGAATGGGGATTAATCACAGATATTCAGCCTCCTAACCTTGAGCTTCGTGCCGCTATTTTCAGAAACAAGGCGGCATCTATGAACGTTGAAATTCCTCAAAACGCTTTGGTTTTCCTTGCGGAAAATGTCAGAGATAACGTCAGACAAATTGAAGGCGTTATCAAAACCCTCCGCGCTCACAGTCTTATAAGCGGAAAAAGAATTGACCTTGATTTAGTTAAGAACGTTTTAGGTGATTATCTTTCCAAAGAAAGAGAAAATATCAACCCTGAAATGATAATAGACTTTTTCTGTCAGAGATATACGGTAAAAAAAGATGACCTTTTAGGTCAAAGCCGTTCAAGTCAGATAAAAACTATTCGTCATCTTTGTATATACGTTATCAAAACCCTTACTAATGAAAACTATAAAAGTATAGGTAAGATTTTCAATAAAGACAGAACTTCTATAATGTACTCTCACGGCCAGATAGAAAAAACAATGAATGCCGACAGAGAGTTTTCACGTACCGTTGACAAGATAATTGCAGAGATAAGAGAACTGGCTGAAAACAGTTAAGTGTGAAAAACTATGTTAAAAAGTGAGAAAATTCGTTAAAAACAGGTGCACTATCAATAGGGATAAGTGAATTTCTGTTAAAAACTTTTACTGTTTTTACCATTTTTCCTTTTGATTTTTCATTTGATAACAAAAAAAGTTTCACGCCAACATTTTTCAAGTTAAAAAAGTCGTTTGTTTTACACCTTGTTTTTTCACTTTTTAACCACTTTTTTCACCTCGAAAAAGTGGAAAAAACAAGATTATAAAAGCGTTTTTCCATTTTTTAACTTTTCCCCGCCCTCTAATACTACTGCTACTAAAAATATATATATTTTATTTTTTATTATATAAAAAAATTTCAGGAGCTTAAAACAATGGGTGTTAAATTCAGAGCCGAAAAGGAAGATTTAATTAAATTGATTTCTCCCGCAGCATCAGGTGCTTCAAATAAAACTACTTTACCCGCCCTTGAAGGAATACTTTTCACTTTATCAGGTGATGAGCTTACTCTTTGTGGATACGATTTAGAAAGAGGTATTCAGGTAAGAGGAGAAGTAATGGGAGAAAGCGACGGAGCGGTTATTCTTAACGCTCAAAAAATAAATGGAATAATAAAAGCACTTCCAGATGGAGAAGTTTTGTTTATATGCGACGACAAAAATTCCGTTACCGTAAAATGCGGTATGAGTGAATACGTTATGCATGGCTCTCCTGCGGAAATGTTTCCTAATCTTCCCGATTTCAGCGGTGACGTTGCATTTGAAATTAAGGGAGCAGTTATTAAAAGAATAGTCAACGGCACTTATTTTGCTATTTCTCAAATAGATAAAAGACCTATTTTAATGGGTCAGCGTTTTAAAATTCAAAACGGAAGTGTTTCCGTAACAGCTCTCGACAATTTCAGAATTGCAATGTGGAGCGAAGATAACGCTGTAACGGGCGATGAAGGAGAAATGGAATTTATCGTTCCCGGAAAAAGCTTATTGGAGCTTTCCCGCTTGATTGCAGGGGGAGATGAAGATATTCACATTGAAAAAACAATGAAACATATCATTTTCTCCTTTGATAACCTTGTTTTCTTCTCAAGACTTACAGAAGGCCCTTATCTTCCCTTTGAACGTCAAATAAGAAGTGAAAGCAAAATTAACGTTAAGGTTTCCAAAGCTGCATTAATTGAAAGTGTTGAACGTGTGTCACTCTTTGTTGACGAAAAAAACAAAACGCCTATTCAATGTACTTTTACGGGAAATATGCTTAATATTTTCTGCTTTAACCAATTTGGAAGAGTAAACGACAGCGTTATTGTGGAAAAAAGCGGTCCTGATTTAGAAATCTGGTTTAACTATAAGTATATACTTGAAGCTCTTCGCGCTTGTACTGAAGAAGAAGTTGTTTTAGAGCTTAATTCTGATGCACAGTCAATGCAAATTCAGAATGCAGCAGAAAGCGAAAAGAGATTTTTCCATCTCATTTTACCAATGAAGATAAAGAGAGAGTAAGGAAAAATTATTAATTTACAGTTTTTATTGAGATTTTGCCAATGAAAGTAAAAGAAATATCTCTTAAAAATTTCAGAAGCTTTGAAAAATTTTCTTGTAGCTTTACTGATGGAACAAATATTATTTTCGGTGAAAATGCCGCCGGAAAGACAAATATTCTTGAAGGAATATTTGTTTTTGCCACAGCAAAAAGTTTCAGAGGTGGAAAAGAAGCCGAAATGATACGTTTTGGCGAAAATATTTGTGAAAGCGAAATATTGTTTGAAGACAGATATGGTGAAAGCCGCTTGAAGCTTTGCTTCAGAAGAAATAAGGGAAAGCTGCTTTTAAGAAATTCTATGCCTGTTTCAAAGGTATCAGAATACGTAGGACAATTCAGAGCGGTTATATTTACTCCCGACCATCTTAATCTTGCTAAAGGCTCACCTGAATTCAGAAGACGTTTTATTGATATGGCAATTTGTCAGTCATTCCCTAAATACGTTTCTGCACTTAACGAATACAGCAGACTTTGTGCTCAAAAAAATGCACTTATAAGAAAAAGTGTTCCCCTGTCTTCATCAACTTCAAAGCTGTTAGATGTTTATAATGAAAAAATGGCATCTGCCGCTGGAATTATTTCTGTTAACCGCCAAAAATATATAAAAGCTCTGTCATTACAAAGCAAAATTTTTCATGAAGAAATAAGCGGTGGAAATGAAGAATTAAGCCTTGAATATCTTACAAACGCGGGAAACGGTGAATATACCAAAGAGGAATATACGGAAAAGTATATAAAGCTTTACAACGAAAAGAAAGAAATGGAAGCTTATAGAGGAATGTGTCTTTTTGGCCCGCAAAAAGATGATTTCAGAATACTGATTAACGGTAAAAATTCAAGATATTTTTCCTCACAAGGTCAGCAGAGGACAGCAGTATTATGTTTAAAGCTTGCTGAAGGTGAATTATCAAAGGAGCTTTGTGGAGAATATCCCGTTTTTCTTCTTGATGACGTTTTATCGGAGCTGGATGATGAACGAAAGAAAAAGCTTTTAATGAAGATTCCAAAAAAGCAGGTAATTATCACAGGTTGTGATATGGAAAACATGAAAAAACTTGAAGGAAATTTTATAGAGCTTAAAAAAACATCAAATTTTGAAAGCAATAAATAAAATGAGCAAAAAAAATGACTCGCAAATTTGCGAACATAAAAATGAAAAGATAAAAAAAGCCTTCGGGCGAATACATTTAGGAAAAAACGAAACTGTCCACGTTAGAAATATAATTGGTTTTTTTGATTTGGATAGCTCCACGGAAAGTGAAACTACAAAAGATTTTTTAAAAAAATCCGAAAAGGAATATAAAATAGTGAATCTTTTGTATGACTTGCCAAAATGCTTTGTTGTTACAGCAGAAAACGGAAACGAAAACGTTTATATGCTTTCCAACAGCGTTGAAACAGAAATTAAACGAATGGGAGAGAACAAGTAGTGTCGGAAGAATTGAAAAAAGAAGCTTTCGGTGAAAATGAAGAAATAAGCGGAAGCATCGAAGAATTTAACGAAAACGAAGAAAAGAAAATAGTTGAATACGGCGAAGGACAAATTCAAGTTCTTGAAGGACTTGAAGCTGTAAGAAAGCGTCCCGGAATGTATATCGGCTCTACCTCGCAAAGAGGACTTCACCATTTGGTTTATGAAATTGTTGATAACTCCATTGATGAATCTCTTGCAGGATTTTGTAAGAATATCACTGTTATTTTTCATAAAGATAACAGCGTTTCCGTGCGCGATGACGGAAGAGGTGTTCCTGCGGGTATTCATGAAAAAATGGGGATTCCAACGCTTGTTGTAGTATTTACCGTTCTTCACGCAGGCGGAAAATTCGGCGGTGGCGGATATGCTATTTCCGGTGGTCTTCACGGTGTTGGTGCATCTGTTGTTAACGCACTTTCAACTAAATTAGACGTTATTGACTATTATAACGGAAAAGAATACAGAGTTTCCTTTGAAAGAGGAAAGGTTTCTAAAGAGTTTTCCGTTGTGGGAGATACAACGGAGCATGGATTGTACGTAAGATTTTATCCCGACGGAGAAATTTTCGATGAGCTTGTTTTCGACTATGAAACAATAGAGAAAAGACTCAGAGAACAATCTTTTCTCAATGCGGGAATCAATATAACCTTGATTGACCAAAGAGGCGAAGAGGAATATAAATCGGAATTTTGCTATGAAGGAGGAATACGTTCCTTTGTAGAGTATATAAATTCTAAAAAGCATTGTCAGCTTTTGCATAAAGACGTAATTTATTTGTCAGGTGCAAAAGATACAGCCTTTGCAGAAGTAGCTCTTCAATATAATGATACCTATAATGAAACTATCATGACTTTTGCCAACAATATTAACACTATTGAAGGCGGAACGCATGAAACAGGCTTTAAAAATGCTCTTACCCGTGTTATGAACGAATACGGGAAAAAATATAATATTCTTAAAAATGACGATAAGCTTTTAGGCGAAGACGTTCGTGAAGGACTTACCGCTGTTGTAAGCGTTAAGCTGGAAAATGCTCAATTTGAAGGTCAGACAAAAACCAAATTGGGTAACAGCGAAATGAGAGGTCTTGTTGAAAGCCTTGTTTACGGAAAGCTTGCAGACTTTATGGAAGAAAATCCTTCCATAGCAAAGGGTATTCTTGAAAAAGCTGTATCTGCTTGTGTTGCAAGAGAAGCGGCAAGAAAAGCGAGAGAATCCACAAGAAGAAAGAGTGTTCTTGAATCCTCATCAATGCCTGATAAATTGGCGGACTGTAATGAAAGAAGAATGGAATTTACCGAGCTTTTCATGGTGGAAGGAGATTCCGCAGGAGGCTCTGCTAAAGATGGCAGAGATAGTAAATTTCAGGCTATTTTGCCTTTGAGAGGTAAAATTCTCAACGTAGAAAAAGCAAGACTTGACAGAATATATTCTTCTGTTCAGATAGTTCCAATAATAATGGCTTTGGGAACGGGAATTGGTTCTGAATTTGATATAAGCAAATTAAGATACGGTAAAATTATCATTATGGCCGATGCTGACGTTGACGGTGCGCATATTAAAACACTTTTGCTTACTTTCTTTTTCAGACACATGCGTCCTCTTATTGAACATGGTCATATATATGCGGCTGTTCCTCCTCTTTATAAGATTTCAAAGGGAAAACAAGAGAGATACGCTTATTCTGATGAAGAAAGAGATAAATATATAGCAGAGCTTGGTCAAGGCTCAAACGCTGAAAGATATAAGGGTCTTGGTGAAATGGACCCTGAACAGCTTTGGGAAACAACAATGGACCCCGAAAAACGTATTTTGAAGAGAATAACTATAGAAGATGCTTATGAAGCGGACGAAATATTCTCTGTTCTTATGGGTGACGCTGTTGAGCCTCGCCGTGAGTTTATAGAAAAGAATGCACGTTACGTAACTAATCTTGACGTGTGATGAGGAAAGAATATGGCAAGAGAAGAATACGATTACAGTAAATATGATAATCAGGTTATTTTAAATCTGGGTATTGAAAACGAGGTAAAAACTGCATATATTGACTATGCAATGTCCGTTATCATAGGTAGAGCTTTGCCTGACGTAAGAGATGGACTTAAACCCGTTCATAGAAGAATCCTTTATTCAATGTATGAGGATAAGCTTACTTATGATAAGCCTTTCAGAAAATCTGCTACTACCGTTGGTAACGTGCTTGGTAGATATCACCCTCATGGTGACGCTTCTGTTTACGATGCCCTGGTAAGACTTGTACAGAAGTTTTCTTTGAGATATCCTCTCGTTGAGGGACATGGAAACTTTGGTAATATTGACGGTGACGGTGCTGCTGCATACCGTTATACTGAAGCAAGAATGGCTAAAATTTCCAATCTCATGTTGGAAGATATTGAAAAAGAAGTTGTTGACTTTATGCCCAACTTTGATAATAAGCTTAAAGAGCCTGAATATCTTCCTTCCCGTTTTCCTAACCTTTTGGTAAACGGATCTATCGGTATTGCTGTTGGTATGGCAACGAATATTCCTCCTCATAATATGAGAGAGGTTATAGATGCGGTTATTTACCTTATGGATAATCCCGAATGTACTATTGGCGACCTTATGGAATTTGTTAAGGGCCCCGACTTCCCTACTTACGGAACGATTCATGGAACATCGGGTATAAAGCAGGCTTACTTAACGGGTAAAGGCAGACTTAAGGTAAGAGCTGTTGCTCATTTTGAGGAAAACAAAAACAGAACGAGTATAATTATAACCGAGCTTCCCTATCAGGTAAACAGAACGCTTTTGCTTCAGAATATGGCGGAGCTTGTTAAAACGAAACGTGTTGAAGGAATTTCCGACATCAGAAATGAAAGCGGAAAAGACGGTATGCGTATCGTTGTTGACGTTAAAAGAGATGCAAACGCTCAAGTTGTCCTTAATATGCTTTATAAATATACACAGCTTGAGGATACCTTCGCAGTAAATATGCTTGCCCTCGTAGGCGGTGAGCCTAAAACTCTTAACTTGAAAGAGATTCTTGTTCATTATCTTAAACATCAGGCTGATGTTATAACGAGAAGAACAAAATTTGAGCTAAAAAAAGCCGAAAGACTTGCTCATATTTACGAAGGTTATAAAATTGCTATTGACCATATTGATAGAATTATTGAAATTATTCGCGGAAGTAAAAACGTAACTGAAGCAAAAGAAAATCTCGTTGCTGAAAAATTCAGAAAAACGGGCGATGATTCTCTTGTAAGACTTACGGGAGAAAACACTTTTGTTGTTGAAGACGGATATTTCATGCTTACAGAAGAACAGGCACAGGCTATTGTTGAAATGACCTTGGGTCGTCTTTCTGGTATGGAAAGAAGAAAAATTGAAGAAACTTTGGCTTCACTTTATGCACAGATAGATAGTCTTAATGAGATACTTTCTGACGAAAGTAAGCTTTACGGAATCATTCGTGAAGACCTTATTGAAATCAAAACCAAATATGGTGATGACAGAAGAACGAAGATTGAAGAAAGCGAAAACGAAATTCTTATTGAAGATCTTATTGACAGAGTAAGATGTGTTATTACTGCTACAAGTCAAGGTTATATAAAGAGAATCCCCGCCGAAGAATATCAAGCTCAAAGAAGAGGCGGAAAAGGTATTAAAGGAATGACTACCAAAGAAGAAGACGTGGTGAAAGACGTTATTATTGCCAATAGCCATGATTTCTTGCTTCTTTTCTCTGACAGCGGTAAAGTTTATATTAAGAAATGTTATGAAATTCCCGAAAGTGGAAGAACTTCCAAAGGGACGAATCTTGTTAACGTTCTTAATCTTTCAGAGGGTGAAAAGATAACGGCTATAATTCCCGTTTCTGAATTTAAAGAAGAACAAAATCTCGTTATGGTAACTCAAAATGCAGTTATCAAGAGAACTTCTTTGATGGATTTCAGACGTAGACGTACATCCGGTCTTTTTGCAATTAACCTTGATGAAGGAGATAAGCTTCTTTACGTTCTCAAAACAGCAGGTGACGAAGAAGTAATTATTGCAAGTCATAAGGGAATGGCAGTAAGATTTAAGGAAACAGACGTTAGAAAGATGGGAAGACAAGCTCGCGGTGTTAAAGCAATGAATCTTATAGGAGATTACGTTGTTGGTGCTGCTGTTATTCCTGAAGACTATGAAGAAAAGGGACTTTCTGTTCTTACAATATCTGAAAATGGATTCGGAAAACGTAGTCCTATTGATGATTTCTCTGTTCATAAGCGTGGCGGAAAGGGTGTTTCCTGTCACAAAGTAACGTCTAAAACGGGCGCTGTAGCGGGAATTGCGGTAACAAGCGAGGATGATGAAATTATGCTTATTACTGACGGTGGTATAATAATCAGAACTACCGTTGACCAAATCCCAGTTCATGGCAGAGCAACGGGCGGTGTTATTGTAATGAGAATGAGCGAAGGCTCAAAAATTGCAAGATTTGCTTTACTTTCAGAAGAAGAAACCGAAGAAAACGATGGGTCAGCTTTAGACGAAATGGAAGATTTTGAAAGTGATGATGTAATTTTGGAAGATGCTTCTGAAGAAGAAATTGAAGAAACAGAAAATCTTGAAGAAAATACAGAAACCCTTGAAATTAACGAGTAATTAACCTTATTGGAGGAAAAATAAATGTCAGCACAAATTTTCGTATTTGAAAACGTTAGGGAGAAAGAAGAAAGACACAAGCTTTTACAATCTGCATTAAGAGATTACAGCGGTATTGATAGCGCAGAAATTGTATATAAATATAAAGAAAGACCTGCAATTAAAGGTACTTCAAGTGATATGTACGTAAGCGTTACTACTGTTGGTGAAGTTATGGTTTGTGTTTTTTCTGAAAAGCCTGTTGGTATCGACGGGGAAAACATTTCCAGATTCAAGGATGAAAGCTCCAACGTTGATTATCTTACTCTTGCGGAACGCTTTTTCACAAGTGAAGAAGCAGACTATTGCAGAGATGGCGACCCTATTAATTTTACAAACGTTTGGATAAGAAAAGAAGCTTATTGTAAATATGCGGGTTTAGGTCTTAAGGATTTCCACACGTTTTCCGTTGCAAATGACGATAAAATCTTTTTAAAGGTTAAAGGTGTTCCTATAAAGAAATTTTCTCCTCAATTCCCCGGCTCTTCAGACTATTTATTTGTAATCGCCGGAGATGTGGATCTTTGAGAATAATTTACTATTGACAAAATAGTATATTGGATTTAAAATATAGTAGAAAATCTCTTATAAGTCTTTAAAAGATGATTTTTAATCCTTAACTTTTAAATGGGAGAAAAAAATGAAAAATATCAAATTTAAGGCTTTAAGTATTATTATAATTGCTTGTCTTATTTCATGTTTCTTTACTGTATCAATTTCAGCATCATTAGTGGAAGGTACTGCTTTTGAGGTTGTTTTGTCGGGAGAGGAATACGTTATCAAAGGAGAAAAATTCGTTCTTGGAGTTTCTATAGGTAATTTTTCCGAAAAAGAATTTTTAGGAGCGACTTTGGAAATTGATTACGATGCTTCTGTTTTGGAAGTTTCTTCTGAATATTGGGATAACGTTAATAAAAACGAGGCTTATCCAATTAAAAACGGTGAAGATGGTTGGGTATGCTGGATTTCTGATTCGGTAAATGAGAAAAATGGCGTTTTCACAATACATGTTTTAAACGATTCGGCAAGTATTACCTCTCTTAAAGGTGATTCTATTGAATGCTTCGTTGAGTTTAACGTTAAAGAAACAGAAATCAGTAATTCTACAATAAAAATTGATACCGATTCTGCTCTTATAGGTACGTTTTCAAAAACAGAAATTAATTCAAAGCTTGGCACAGGAAGTGAAATTTCCTTTGACGTTTTAGATGACAAGCCCGAAACATTAAGAAAGCTTGTTTTGAAAGAAGAAAGCTCACTTTACGTTGAAAAATCTGTAATATCCGAACTTGAAGTTCTTACAGGTGTTACTGAAGCAACGAAAGTTTCTGATTTTTTGAGCAATTTTAAAAATAATTTGGAAAATCTCTCTGTTTCGCAAAATGGAAACGTTCTTTCCGACTCTGATTATATCGGAACAAATTCAACAATAAGCCTTATTGTTGATAATGAAACTGTAGATTCCCTTTTAATAGTTGTTCTTGGTGACGTTAATGGGTCCTGTGAAGTTGATGCTACCGATTATTTGCTCATTAAAAACCATTTTTTGAAAAGAAATTCTCCCTTGGAGGCTTGCGCTCTCTCCGCTGCTGACATTGATGCAAGCGGTGAAATTGATGCTACGGACTACGTAAGATTAAAATCCTATTTTTTAGATATGATTGATATTTATGCTTAATTTTAATTTATAAAGAAAGGGTTTAAAAATGTTTTTTAGCAAAAAAATCAAATTATGCGCTTTAGCTGTTGCTTTTGTGTCTATTGTAGCTATTATTTCTTCCGTTCCATACGTTAAAGCGGAATCCGATCCTGACTTCTCCCCTGTTATTTCCAATGGTTATTTAAGAGGAGTTAAAGAAAATATAATTGCTTCTCAATTAAGAGAGGCTTATCCCGTTTCAACTCATGGTGCAGATTATGAATTGCGTGATAAAGATGGTGGCGGATATATAAGTTTTTCCAATATTGGTCACATAGTACGTACAGGCGACTATATCAGAGATGCAAAAAGTAACGTTTATACCGTTGTTGTTACAGGTGATATAGATAGTGACGGAAGAATTTCCACTACCGACGCCGCTGCTCTTAAAATGCATTTTGCAGGTACTATAACCTTGGAAAATGAATTGCTTGAAGCAGCAGATTCTGAACCTAACGGATTTGTTAATGCTACAGATTATCTTAGATTTAAATTTCATCTTCAAGGAATTTATAATATCTATACAAACGAAGTACCCGACCCTGACGAGCCATCTTCAGATTCAGAACTTTATCCCGATGAATCTCAATGGACATCCGGCTGGCTTTAATACATATTATGTATATGTAATTTAAGTATTTTTCAGATTAGTTTAATACTACTAAAGAATGATTTTGCTTTAAAAGGCATTGGAATTTTTCCAATGTCTTTTTTTATGATTTCAAATAAGAATCTCCGAAATAAAGAAAATACTCTATAATTAAATCTTAATGTAAAGAGTAATCTCAATAAAAACAAATGTTCTTTAAATATTACTTTTAATTTCTCCCCTTTTTTATTTTATAGTGTGGTAAATTTATATTTTACCGTGAAAATTTATTATTTAACTTTTTTTGAAAATTAAAAGTGATTTTATTCAATTCCTTATTTTAATTATCGCATATATTCTGTATGAAATAGCCATATTCAATAAGATCAACGAAATGAATATAGTTTTTGAGTTCATACTGGCTTATGTTATTCCATACGGAATAATCTATTTGCTTGGAATGATATCCACTAAAACAAGTGCTAAAGCGGATGGCATTATTTCACTCATATTTCTAATTGCATTTGCCGTTTCAGGTTATATTCTTTACTTGAATACAGGAATACTCCAGCCAACTCAAGTAATGAAGTA
>JAZRPU010000190.1:0-4271 GCA_045649365.1 Eubacteriales bacterium
ATTAAATATAATTTTTCAATATAGAGGATTTATGGAGAAAATTATTTATTCAAAAAGCGTTTCTGAAACAGAAAAAGCAGGATATGAATTTGCGAAAATGTTGAAGCCCGGAGATTTTGTCGCAATGAAAGGTGATTTAGGTGCGGGAAAAACGGCATTTACAAGAGGAATCGTTTCATTCCTTGTACCTGATTGTGCTGAATCTGTACATAGTCCCACCTTTACAGTTGTGAATGAATACGAAGGCGAAGGAACAAACGTTTACCATTTCGATTTTTATCGGTTGAGAAGCGATGACGATTTATATGCTTGCGGATTTGATGATTATTTTGACCGTGGCGGCGTTGTTGTAGCCGAATGGGCTGATATGTTTGAAACGGGATGGGTTGGAAAAACTTATAATATAGAAATCATTAAAGAGGAAGAGAGGAGAAAAATTATAATATGTTGATTTTAGCTCTTGATACAACTTCCGTTACTGCATCAGTTGCACTTGCTGACATAAAAGATGGCAGAGCTGTTAAGTATTCACTTTTTACTGTAAAAACAGAACTTAAGCATAGCGAAAATATAATGCTCATGCTTGATAACGTTGTAAAGCTTTATGGTGCGGATATAAAAGACATTGATCTTTTTGCAGTTACAACCGGACCAGGCTCTTTTACTGGTGTCAGAATTGGAGTAACAACTGTAAAGGGATTAGCATTTGCTCAAAACAAGCCATGCGTTGATGTTTCTTCTATAGAAGCTGTGGCTTTTAATCAAAGTTCTGATAGTGTTATTTGTCCTTTGATGGATGCAAGAAGAAATCAGTTTTATTATGCCCTTTTTAAATGGGAAAATGATTCATTAAAACGGTTATGTGATGATTCTGCAGATTCTATAGATAATCTTTCAAAGCAATTGGATGAATATGAAAACGTTGTAATTTGTGGTGATGGCACAGACGTTTTCAAACAATTGTATAACGGTAAATCAAAAGTATTTTATGCTAAAGACAGCGTTAGAGAGCAAAACGCTTTAGCTGTTGCTCTATGTGGATTTGAAAAATTTAAAAACAATAAAAAGCTTTCGTGCGGAGAACTTAATCCTGTTTATTTACGTCCTTCGCAAGCAGAAAGAAATGCAAAGGAGAATGTTTAAAATGATTGCTATTGGATGTGACCACGGTGGATTTGAAATGAAAAATGAGATTATCGCTTATCTTTCTCAAAAAGGAATTGAATATAAAGATTATGGTACTTATTCTGAAGAAAGCTGCGATTATCCTGTTTTTGCAAAAAAAGTTGCGAATGCAGTTTCAACAGGCGAAGCAGAAAAAGGAATACTTGTTTGCGGTACTGGGATTGGAATGAGTATAGCAGCCAATAAAGTTAAAGGAGTTCGTTCAGCTTCTGTATTTAATGAATATTGCGCAGAATTTACAAGAAGACACAATGATTTGAACGTTCTTTGCTTGGGTGGCAGAACACTTGGAATTGAAATTGCAAAAAGAATAGTTGATATCTTTATAAACACTCCTTTTGATGGAGGCAGACACTCTAAACGCGTGGAGATGTACGAATCAAATGAATAAACGTATTCTTAACTTGGTTCTTGGTGAATATTCAGAAAAAAGACATTCCGCTCGAATGGAGGCAGAAAGAAAAAGAATAAAAATATATTCTGAAATACCTGCTTTGGAAAATATTGATAATGAAATAGCATCATGCGGTCTGAAATTGATGAGATCATCTCTTGACGAAACTGTAGATTATGCTGTAGCAGTAGAGCAAATTAAATCTGAAACAGAATCGCTCCGTAATGAGAGAAAATCACTTTTATTAATGTATGGTTACTCTGAAAACGTTTGTGAACCTGTGTATGAGTGTTGCAAATGTAATGACACTGGATTTAAAAACGGAAAGATGTGTGATTGCTTGAGGAAAGCTGTTGCTATACGTTCTTATAAAGAATCGGGTCTTGGAAAAGCATTGGAAGCTCAAGGATTTGACAATTTCAATCTTTCGTATTATTTAAAGGGTGCTGATATTGATACATATAATTGTATGACTAAAATCTATACAGGCGCAATGGAATATGCAAAGAATTTTGATGGAAAAACAAATCTTTTGATGATTGGCTCAACTGGCCTTGGAAAAACTCATTTATCGTCCGCTATTGCTAAAGAGGTTATTGAAAAAGGATATACTGTGGTTTATGAATCTGCTCAAAATATTTTTGATCTTTTTGAAGATAAAAAGTTTGGCAGAAAGCCCGATGCTGATACAGAAAAATTCGTTACGTCCGATCTTCTAATAATTGATGATTTGGGAACAGAGAATATAACACAATTAACAGTTTCCGTTTTATATAATCTTTTGAATGAACGAATCAATAAATGCAAGGCGATGATAATAAGTACAAATCTTTCACCTGATGAGTTGAAGCTTTCGTATAAACCGAGAATTTTTTCAAGATTATTTGGAGATTTTAAAGTTATGAGTTTTAAAGGCATGGATATCAGACTTCAGAAATTGGGAGAATAAATCTAATGAAAAAGGTTTCAATTTATACTGATGGTGCCTGCAAGGGGAATCCGGGTCCTGGAGGATATGGGACAATTCTTGTTTATAACGGAAGAGAAAAAGAACTCACTTCAGGCTTTATAGAAACAACTAATAATCGCATGGAATTAACCGCTGCAATTGTTGGTTTAGAAGCTTTGCGCGAGTCATGTCAGGTTGTGCTTTATAGCGACTCTAAATATCTGGTTGATTCCATAACAAAAGGCTGGGTGTATGGGTGGAAAAAAAAAGGATGGAAAAAATCCGATGGCTCTTCAGCGTTAAACGTTGATTTATGGCAAAAATTACTTCCTCTTCTTGAAGCACATTCAGTGGAATTTGTTTGGGTCAAAGGTCATGACGGACATATATTCAATGAACGATGTGATGCTCTTGCTGTTTCATCTGCCGAAAAAGCTCAAAAAACAGGGAAGGATCTCTGACGTTTAAATCAGGACATATAAAATAAACAGCTTATGAAAACAAATATAATATCATCAATATTATCTCTGATTATTTTTTTAATTAGTAGTATAGGCGGATGCTCTTCTGTAGTTGATGTTGAGCCGGATTATAATTACGCAAAAGGTGTTAATAGTAATTCCTATGAATATAATATTCCGTCTAGATATTATTCCGACGGAATTAAAAACATCGTTAAACGCTCAAGGCAAATCAAAGAAATTTCATGGATGCCCGTTGAAACTTTGGAAGCGTTTAATTCTGATTATGCTTTTGAAAAGGGAATTGAGGTAGTAGGCATTCCTTATAGCCAACCTGTCAATAATGGGAAATTTGTAATTTATCAGATGACGTTGGATGAGTTTGTAAGTGAAAGCAAAGTTAAAGGCGGTGTTTTTTATACCGAAAAAGGATTATATGAAGAGCCGTCTACATATTATGGAATGGATTGCAGTTCTTTTGTTAGTTATGCATGGAATTGCAAAAACAGGCTTACAGCAAAGAATTTATCGGAATTTGGCGATTACGTAGGAACGTCTATCAATAAAATACAAGTAGGAGATGCATTAATAAAAATAGGTGAAGGCTCCCATGCCGTGCTTGTTACAGGTATAAAAGAAGACTCAAAAAAGAATGTTGTTTGGATTGAAATTAGTGAGCAAACACCCCCAATCACAAAGCGAACTTGTTATGGGAATGGAGAGCTTTTCAGTATTTCTGAATTTTTGTCTTTTTACTTGAAGAATGGTTTTAAAATTTATCGCAATACAGACTTCAGAGATAACACCCCGTTTTCACATACTTGTTCATCTCCCATAGGGGAATTTTGTGATAATTGTCATCTTAACAATAATCATAAAAGCTTATCTTTGGAGGATATATTTGCAGATAATTACTTTTTTGAAGTTCAATTTGCCACTTTAAATAAAGAAGAGGTTTCTTTTTCATATAGTATATCTCATATTCATTTGGGAACAGAAAAATATGAAACCGACTCTGAACATTATATTAAGTTGAGAAATGAGCCGAGTGGGGAAGAAACAATACTCCTTGTTCCTCCTAAAACCTTTGTTACAATATTTGATAAGGTATATGATTCATCAGGAGAATTATGGGGAAAGACAAAATATAATAATAAAGTTGGATGGCTTTATTTAGAATCTTCTGAATTTCTTGGTGGCGAGGTTACTCCGGGTGAAGAAGTTTCTCTGCCCTGTGATAACTATGAAATTATTGGTACTGAAAAAAATGGAAAAGTTTATC
>JAZRPU010000191.1:0-3243 GCA_045649365.1 Eubacteriales bacterium
AAAATCAAAGCTTCCATTCTTGGAAACACATCTGTTTCAGGCGCATACGCTAAAGCTGCCGACGTTGACGGAACTAACATTGTTGATGCAACTGACTACATAAGAGTTAAAGCAGCTTTCCTTGGCAACTATAATATTAATGCGTAATAATTTGTAATATGAAAAAGCTGTCGCAAGTATTTTGCTTTGCGACAGTTTTTTTAATTTAGTCCATTTATTAATTCTTTATTTGATTGAAGAATATAGATTTATTATTAAGGAGGGTTTTGAAAAATATAACAATTTTTTATAATCTTATCGTTGACATAAAAGGTAAAATGTGATAAATTATACTATAGTAATTTTAAAGATACAGAGAGGATAAACGGATGAAAAAAACTGTTTTAAAAAGATTTACCTTTTTAATAATGGCATTGGTGTTAACGTTTTCATTTATACCCGCTGATGCTATTGAAAAAGGTATTTTTGCATCTGCAAGTGATTTGGAGAGAAGCTTGAAAGCAGCTACAGCTCCTGCTTGGATTGAAGATGCTGTTTTCGATGCAAAAGTTTATGGTGAAAAATACGGGCTTACGAACATGAGCGATTCTGAACTGAAAAAACATTGGAATGATATAGGTATTCCCGAAGGCAGAACGGGAAGCGCCGTTCTTGACCTTAAATATTATCTTGGTCAATATGAAGATTTGCAAAATGCTTTTGGAAGTGATTATCAAAAAGCATACAACCATTTTATCAAGAGCGGTTACAAAGAGAAAAGAAAATCCTCCCCGCTTTTTGACGGAGCTTTTTATTGTGCAAATTATACTGACGTTGCAACGGAATATAAAGACGAATATTTGCGCCATTACGTTGAAACGGGCATGAAAGAGGGCAGGAGAGGAAGTCTTATTTTTGACCCTGACTATTACATGTTTATAAATCCTTCATTGGCTGAAACGTGGAATTCTGACTATGAGGCTTGTGCAAGACATTACGCCATATATGGAAAAGAGAGCAGCGTTGCAGCGTATGATACTAAATATCCCGTTATATCTGATATTACTTTTTCAAACGTATCTACAGAGGGTTATACTGTAAGCTGTAAGGTTACTGATGACTGGGGAATCAGAAAAGTTGCTTTCCCTTCATGGACTTCTGTTGGCGGTGATGATGATATCCCCAACGATTATATGAACACTCAAAAAGGTACGAGAAACGGAGATTATTTCGTATTCAGAGTTAAAACTTCTGACCATGGTAATGCAACGGGAAATTATATAACAAATATTTGCGCTGTTGACCATGGCGGAAATATTTATGAAACCGGTGAAATATCAGTTTCTGTTAAAGGAGAACCTTCCAATTCTTTTATTTTATATTCTTTCTCAAATTATTCTCTTACGGATAAGTTTGTAAAGAATGTAGAAGAAGAAACTACTGTTAATGGTTTTGTTGGACAGTTTGAGAATGAAAAAATAAAAGTTTTTAATTCTTCAGATGTGCAAATTCTCGGTAAGGTTATCGTTGGCACAGGAAACGTTATTAATCTTTATAAGGGAGAAAATATAGTTGATTCTCTTTCTGTTGTTATCGATGGTGACGTTAACGGTGATGGCGTGGTAGATTCTACTGACTGTATGAGAGTCAAAGCCGCATTGCTTGATTTATTTGAATTTTCAGAAAGCCAATTTGAAGCCGCTGATTCTGACGAAAATGAATCTCTCAATGCAACAGACTACATTCGTCTTAAATACAAGCTTTTGAGCGTTAAATCGGAAGAAACAGAATCCAATGAAGCTAAAAAGCCTTCTCTTGAATTTTCTGATACTCTCTACGTTACTGAAAAGGGAACAAGTGCTCACGTTGTTGCCGCGGGTGGAGTTGTTTATGATGCGAGCGGATATATTTCCTACGCTAACAACCTCTTTACTATCAACAGCGGATTTACAATGAATCTTTCAAAATTTACATCACGATTTAACAGACTTACTCTTTGCTATGTGGCAAGCGAGCCTATGAAGTGTACCGTAACTTACAAGGTTGGCTCCACAACAATTAACGATTTGTTCTATCTTGAAGCAGGAACACAAACCTTCTGTGGACTGATTCAAGGATATCTTGATGGCAAGCTTGCATCAAATCTTTCGAAAATTTCTATTTCTACTTGCGAAGGTGTAAATGGAACGTTTGCTCTTTGCAACGTTAAAACAGAAGAATATGAGGTTTTTGATGCAGAAACCCACTATATTGAAACTGATGAATATCAATTTGGAATCTGTCTTAAATGGGGCGGCGGTATAAGCCATATCGTTGATAAAAAGTCTTCTATTGATGGAATTACAAATCTTGTTAACCGTGGCGACATGGGAAGATTGATTCAACAATCCTATTATGGAACAGATAACCACAATGACCCCGATTATGAAGATGGAAGCTTCCATGGTACGATTTGGGGCTATAATCCCGTTCAAGGTGGTGACCAAGGTGATGTCAACAGCAATAAATCTTATAGCCGACTTATAGACGTTATTGTTGGAGAAACTACAGTATATATCAAAGCTCAACCTATGGATTGGGGACATATTGGAAAAATCACCCCCAGCTACATGGAAAACGTATATTACGTTGAAGAAGGATATATTCGTGTTGATAACCGTTTTGTGGATTTTTCAGGCTATGACCATTTCCACAGAGATCAGGAACTTCCTGCTTTCTATACGATCAGCTATCTTGATAACTTCACTTGCTATACAGGTTCTAAACCATGGACAGATGATACATTGTCTTCCAATGCAAGCCTTCCTAACTGGGGTAGGGCAAATAATGACGAAAATAAATTCAAAATGAAAGAAAGCAACACTGAAACCTGGTGTGCATGGACCAGCAGTGCTGAAGGGTACGGAATTGGTTTATATACTCCCAATGTAGATATGTTCTTGGCGGGTAGATTCGAATATGATGGAAACAAAAATTCGAATTCGGTATCCACAAACTACGTTGCCCCTGTTAATTTTATAGAGCTTGTATCGTATTTCCCACTTGAATACAGCTATTTGATAACAACGGGTACGTTGGAAGAAATCAGAAACACTTTCAAGGAAAACAAAGATTTTGCAACTAACGAATCTTTGAGAGTTAATTGCCAATCTTATCGAATTCCTGACTAATTTATAATTAAAAGGTACTGCAAAAAGCAATTGCTTTTTGCAGTACCTTTTTTTGATCGGTAAAATAAGGTTTGCATTGTTTGTTAAAAGTTTT
>JAZRPU010000192.1:0-5429 GCA_045649365.1 Eubacteriales bacterium
CCTTTCTTTTCTTTCATTTCATCGATAAGTTCTTCGAAGTATTTTTTACCTACTTCCATAACTACGTCAGAGTACATCTGGATGAAACGTCTGTAGCAGTCCCAAGCCCAACGTGGGTTGCCGGATTTTTCTGCCATTGTATTTACTACGTCTTCGTTAAGACCTAAGTTAAGAATTGTATCCATCATACCAGGCATTGATGCTCTTGCACCCGAACGAACAGAAACGAGAAGAGGATTTTCCAAATCTCCGAATTTTTTGCCTGTTACTTCTTCCATTTTAACGATAGAAGCCATGATTTGTTCCATGATTTCATCATTGATTGTACGACCATCTTCATAATACTTTGTACAAGCATCTGTGATGATTGTAAAGCCTTGTGGAACTACGTCTGCACCGATGATTTTTGTCATTTCAGCAAGGTTTGCTCCTTTTCCGCCAAGCGTGTTACGCATGGAAGCATCGCCTTCGCTGAACATGTAAACCCATTTTGTCATAAAAGTGCCTCTCTTTCTTGCATTTTTAATTTTTCTTATTCTTTATTTAATACGTCTTTGTGATTATACCACATTAAAATAGTAATTTCTACCACAAAACACAAAATTAAGAAAAAGTTTACATTTTTAAAAAAGCACAATTATATTCATCTCTTTTTTGTTTTTTGCCCGATAAATCATTTAGTTAATTATTATATCAATAAGTGTTAAAAATTTATAGTTGAAAAAATGTTTTTCCTATGATAAAATTTTCAGAAAAGTGTGAAATCTTTTTTTGAATTAGGCATAAAATATCATTATACACATTTTTAAATTCGCACTTTTCAGCAAAAAAAATAATCTAAAGAAGGAAAAAAGAATGAAAAAATCAATTCTCACAAGAACCATTTCAATAATTTTGGTTATCCTTATGACCCTTTCATTTACCGCATGTATTTCAGGGGATAACGAATCCTCCTTTGATGAATCAAAAGAAGTTATTTCTTCTATAAGCTCTGAAGCATCATCGGAACAAGCTTCTGAAGAATCAACGCAATCTGAATCAGACCAAAGTTTAACCTCTGAAGTTTCTGCCGAACAGTCAAATGAATCCTCCGAAGATGCTTCATCAGAGGAAAGCGTTTCAGAAGCTGAACCATCTTCTGAAGAAGTGTCAGAACAATCTGAAGTCCCCTCTGAAGATACTGACACAAGCTCCGAATCTTCCACAGGTGACGTTTCTGTTCTTAATCCCTATTACGGAACAACAATTGAACCCGCAGAAGGAAAAGTTATAGCTTTCACTTTTGACGACGGACCTTCCTACACAAGCTCCACAAACAAAATTCTCGATAAATTAGAGGAACTTGGAATGAAAGCCACATTCTTTATGGTGGGTGAACGTGTTTCTCAAAAAACAGCTCCAACAATTCAAAGAATGGTTGATTTAGGATGCGATATTGGAAATCACTCCTTTGACCACCCCAACTTCAACTCCATGACAGTATCACAAGTTCAAAAACAAATCAATGATACAAATGCAAGACTTGAAAAATTTGTCGGTACAAAAGCAACTCTCATCAGACCTCCCTACGGAAACATTAAGGACTCTCAAATGGCAAGCCTTAATACTCCCATAATCTGTTGGGACATTGATTCTCTTGACTGGGACTTGAGAAATGCTCAAAAAATTTACGACCGCACAATAGAACGTGTTCACAGCGGCGGAATTGTTCTTATGCATGACATTTACGATACAACCGCAGAAGCTTTTTGCATGCTTGCCGACAAGCTTGTGGCAGACGGATATACACTTGTTTCCGTAAGTGAGCTTCTCGGAACAGAAAAACTCATGTGCACAACTATTAAATACGGTTTTAAATGGTAATTTCTTAAACCAAAAACGTTTATTTTAAGCGGACGTTAAACCACATTCAAAAATTCATTTTAACGATTTATAATTCCGCATTTCGATTTATTATGGAGGGATATTTTTGAAAAAAGAACGGCAAATAGACATGCTGAATGGTCCGCTGTTTGGTAAAATAGTTATTTTTACTGTTCCTATAATTCTTTCAAGTCTTATTCAGCTTTTATTCAACGCGGCTGACATTATAGTTATTGGTCAGTATGAGGGCAAAGACGCTGTTTCGGCAGTAGGAAGTACGGGTTCTCTTGTCAATTTATGTATAAACTTATTCATAGGTCTTTCAACAGGCGTAGGCGTTACCGTTGCACAGAACATTGGAGCAGATGATAAAGAAAATCTGAAAAAGACAGTGCACACTGCTATAGCTATTTCTATATGTGCCGGCGTTTTCCTTGCAGTTCTTTGTCCTATTCTCTCCAAACCTATGTTGAAGCTGATGAAAAGTCCTGATGGAATTATTGATCTTTCCACAAGGTACTTAAAAATATATTTTCTCTCCATGCCCGCTTTGATGGTTTATAATTTTGGTGCAGCCATATTACGTTCTTCAGGCGATACGAAACGCCCCATGTTCTATCTTATTGAGGCGGGATTTATTAACGTTATTCTGAACGTTATTTTCGTTTCGCAATTCAACATGAACGTTGCAGGTGTTGCGGCAGCGACTGCAATTTCTCAATATTTTTCAGCATTTATGATTGTGCGTCGTCTTATTGTTACAGACGATGATATTAAACTGTCATTAAAAGAAATACGATTTCATTCTTCAGCCTTAAAGAAAATTTTACTTATTGGAATTCCAGCGGGAATACAATCCTCTGTTTTTTCCATATCAAACGTTATTATTCAATCCTCCATAAACGGATATGATAATTTTCACTCACTCGATAGCGCATTAATTGCAGGAAATTCTTCTTCAGGTAACATTGAAGGCTTTGCCTACGTTTGCATGAATGCTTTTCACCAAACCGCCCTTACTTTCTCGGGACAAAATCTTGGTGCAAAAAAAGTTGAGCGTTTGAACAAAATTCTTTTCCTTTGTTTAGGAAGTGTGTTTGTTGTTGGAATTTTCGTAGGAGCTATAGCTCTTACCTTTGGCAAATCCCTTTTGGGACTTTACATTCCTGGTGAAACGATTGCCATAGAATATGGTATAGTACGCCTTACAGTATTTTCACTTACATATTTCCTTTGCGGAATGATGGACGTTGTAAACGGTGCTCTCAGGGGAATGGGACGCGGTCTGGGACCAATGGCTATTTCACTATTCTTTTGTTGCATTGCGAGAATTGTTTGGGTACTTTTCATTTTCTCAAACGATAAAGACATTATGGTGCTTTATCTCTCCTACCCTATCACATGGTCCCTAGCTCTTCTTGCACAAATCCCATATTACATAATGGTTAAAAAAAGCATTTCACGAAAACTTTCAATAAAGGTATAATCTGATGTTTGACGTTTTTGATAAAATCAAATCTCACAATGGAAAACGATTCGTATATGGAACGGGTGACGGAGCGGATAAGCTTTTGAATCATCTTGAAAAAATCGGAGTATCCATTGATGGAATATGTGTTTCTGATGATTTTTACAGAAAGCGTTCTTTCAGAGGAATGGAAATAAAGCCGATAAGCGCTTTAGTGCAAGAATATCCTAATGCTTTATTTATGATGGCTTTCGGTGTTAAAGAAACAGAGCAGATTTTTAAACTTTCAAAAGAGATAAATCTGATATATCCCGAAATGCCCGTTTGCAACGATATTCCTTTTTCAAAAGAAATGGTTTTACGCGATAAACAAAAAATCGAAAAAGTATATTCTATTTTAGCTGATGATAAGTCAAAAAAAGTTTTTGAAAATATAATAAATTTTCGTCTTACGGGGGATATTACCTTTTTGAAAGAATGCGAAAGCGGTATTCAAGAGGGATATGAAATAGTTTTAAAAAATCCAAAGGAAGAAATTGTTTTTGACTGCGGTGCATATCGGGGAGATACCGCTGACGATTTTTTCAAATATTCCTCTTCTGTGAAAGATTTTTATGCAGCGGAGCCTTGTCCGAAAAGCTTTATAAAGCTCAAAGAAAAATATGGAAGCTACAATCTGTTCAACTGTGCAGTAGGCAAAGAGGCTTGTAAAAAAAATTTCATTTTCTCTCGTGGCAGAGGTTCGGCTTTTTCAGAAAATCAAACATTGAGCGCGGGAAAAGTAACAGAAGTTTCTGTCAATACTGTAGACGAGCTTCTTGGGGGAAATCCTTGCACAATCATTAAATATGACGTTGAAGGCGCAGAAAAAGATGCGCTTATTGGAAGTGTTAATACTATTAGAAATCACAAGCCGAATTTACTAGTTGCTGCTTATCACAAAGCAGAAGATTTATACGAAATACCATTACTTATATCAGAGCTTCACAACGGATATAAGATTTATATGAAACATCACCCTTGCCTTCCCTCTTGGGAAACAAACGTGTATGCTGTTTTTGAAAATCAATAAAACTAATTATTTTATTATAATTTAATTTATTTTATTACATTTTACCTATTGACTTAAAAGAGAAAAAATGGTATCATATACAAAAATTAAAACTCAAAATAAAAGTTTTTTTGGAGGTCTATTATGGCACTTGTAACATCAAAAGAGATGTTTCAGAAAGCTTACGAAGGCGGATACGCTATCGGTGCTTTCAACGTAAACAACATGGAAATTATCCAAGGTATCACTGAAGCAGCAAAAGAAGAGAATGCTCCTCTTATTCTTCAGGTGTCTTCCGGCGCAAGAAACTATGCAAAACATGCATATCTTGTAAAGCTAGTTGAAGCTGCAATTCAAGACACTGATCTTCCCATCTGCTTGCACCTTGACCACGGCGACACATTCGAACTTTGTAAATCATGTATCGACGGTGGATTCACCTCCGTTATGATTGACGGTTCTCACCACTCCTTTGAAGACAACATTGCTCTTACAAAGAAAGTTGTTGAATATGCACACGCTCACGGCGTTGTTGTTGAAGGTGAACTCGGAAGACTCGCAGGTATCGAAGATGCAGTTAACGTAAGTGAAGCTGATGCATCCTACACCGATCCTGATCAAGTTCAAGAATTTGTTGAAAAAACCGGTGTTGACTCCCTTGCTATTGCAATTGGAACAAGCCACGGTGCATACAAATTCAAACCTGGTCAGAAACCTCAACTCCGTTTCGACATTCTCGAAGAAGTTTCCAAGAGACTTCCTGGATTCCCCATCGTTCTTCACGGTGCATCTTCCGTTATTCCTGAATTCGTTGATATCATCAACGCAAACGGCGGTAAAATGCCAGACGCTATCGGTATTCCCGAAGATATGCTCAGACAGGCTGCAAGAATGGCAGTTTGCAAGATCAACATCGACTCCGACCTCAGACTTGCAATGACAGCTTCCATTCGTCAATACTTCAACGAACATCCTGATCATTTCGATCCTCGTCAATATCTTAAACCCGCAAGAGCTAACATTAAAAAGCTTGTTCAGCATAAGCTT
>JAZRPU010000193.1:0-5772 GCA_045649365.1 Eubacteriales bacterium
TTTCAACAAAGGTGTCTATGCCCGCAGATATCATGTTTTTAATTGATTTTTCCCATTTTACAGGATTGCAAATCTGGGCAGATAAAAGCTCTTCTACGTTTTCTGTATATGGCTCTGAAGTCAAATTTGAGTAAACGGGAATGAATGGGGATTGGTGATTTGCTCCCTTTAATTCAAGATAAAAGCTTTCAGAGGCTTTTTTCATGAATGGTGAATGGAAACCGCCTTTCACTTTAAGGGGCAATGCTCGTCCTCCTGCTTCTTTAACTTCTTTTGCAAAGCTATCCATTTCTTCAGAAAGTCCGGATACTGTTATTTGTCCGGGGCAATTGAAATTAACTGCATAAACGTTTTCGAATTTATCGCATATTTCCAAAAGCTTATCTTCTGTCAGTTTTACAACTGCCATCATAGAAGCGTCTGCTTTTTTTGCCTCTTCGCTCATTAATTTTCCTCTTTTGCAAACAAGTTTAAAGCCTGTTTCCAAATCAAATATTCCTGCGGCGGTACATGCAGAAACTTCTCCTAAAGAAAATCCGGCACATGCTTGGGGAACGATTCCTTTTTCTTTCAAAAGCTCAACACAAGCAAGCTCGTATGCAAAAAGGCAAGGTTGAGTGTTTGAGGTTTCTTTTAAATCTTCTTCCGCTCCTGAAAAGCACATTTCCTTTGTTCCTTGACGAAATGAATCACAAGCATCAAAAACTTTTGCGAAAGAAGGATATTTTTCGTAAAACTCTTTACCCATACCTGAATATTGGTCGCCCTGACCGGAAAAGATAAAACCTATTTTACCCATTTTTCTGCTCCCTTTAAAACTCTTTCTGCTGTGGTGATAACATCTTCTATAATATTTTTTGAGCTTTCTGTCTTTTTAACAGTTGCGGCAATCTGTCCCGCAAGGAAACAACCTTTTTCAATGTTTCCTTCAACAACAGCAAGGCGTAATGCACCTACGGTCATATTTTCAAGCTCTTCATCACTGGCACCTGCATATTCTGCTTTTTGATAGTTTCTTATTAGAGGCGTCCTTAAGCTTCTTACAGGATGCCCTAATTTTTTACCCGTAACAGCAGTACAAAGGTCTGTGGCATCAATGATTTTTTCTTTGTATTTGGGGTGAATATTACATTCTTCCGCACATAAAAACCTTGTTCCCATCTGAACGCCAACTGCACCAAGCATCATGGCGGCTGCAAAACCTCTTCCGTCACCAATACCGCCAGCGGCTATAACGGGAATAGAAACTGCATCACATATCTGAGGAATTAAAACCATAGTGGTTAATTCACCAACATGACCGCCACTTTCTCCACCTTCCGCAATAACGGCATCTGCCCCTAAACGTTCCATTCTTTTTGCCAATGCAACAGATGCTACTACGGGAATAACTTTGATTTCGGCTTCTTTCCACATATGCATATATTGTGATGGGTTTCCAGCTCCTGTTGTAACAACAGAAACTTTTTCTTTTGCAACAAGCTCTGCAACCTCTTGGGCATAGGGGCTTAAAAGCATTATGTTTACCCCGAAAGGCTTATCTGTGTTTTGTCTTGCAATGCTTATCTGTTCTTTAACGTATTGAGCTGGAGCATTGCCTGCGGCTATAATGCCTAAACCGCCCGCATTGGATACAGCGGCAGCAAGAACACCATCGGCAATCCATGCCATACCGCCTTGAAAGATGGGATATTCTATCCCTAATAATTCACATATAGGTGTTTTAATCATAATTTGTAATTATGCGTTTTGAAGCTTTTCGATATACGCTACAAGGTCACCCACTGTTTCAACTTTTTCTTTAAGTTCAATTTCCATATCGAGTTCGTCTTCAAGATTCATGAGAAGTTCAACTGTATCAAGAGAATCAATTCCCAAATCTGAAAATTTGCTTTCTGCCTTAACGTCTTCAACGTTGCAATCTGTTCTTTCTGCGATAACTTTTGCTATTGTTTCGAATACCATAATAATGATTCCTCCAAAAAATGTTTTTTATATTCTGCGGTATTTTCCGCTTTACAATATTATACCAATTAAAAGTTCCTTTGTTGTACCCGTGGCGTTCCAAAAACGTTCCAATAATATAAATTTTTTGAAAACAAAAGATATGTTTTTGTTGAAATATAAAGAAAATCCCAAGCGTGCCAAAGCACACTTGGGATTTTATCGGATAAATCTTATTTTATGCGTTTTCTTTTCTCACAAGAGAAACGATTAATGTCATGGAAACCAAAGCGATTATTGCGAAAAGAGCGAGGGAAGAGCTGTCGCCCGGTTTTGCTGTATCTTCAGCTTCTTCGGAAGAGTCTTCAACAATTTCTTCAGAGGATTCTTCTGTTGTACCAGCTACTGTAATTGCAGAAGCATCGGAAACACGGAGTTGATATCCTTTGTAGTCAGAAACGAGAGCAACAACGTCTACCTTTGTGCCGGCAGGAATTTCAAGCTCGGGACATCTGTAGATATTGATGGAGTTGCCGTTGTCATCTGAAATAACAGTTGTGCTCTTTGCGGCGTCAGTTTCACCTAATGTTACGTTTTCGATTTTTACGAAGAAACATTCGAGAGTTTCTGCTTCCTGGTCAAGAATGATTTCTTCAATTGTAACTGCTTTCAAAGCAGGAAGTTGAGCTGATTCTTCAAGAACTTCCAAAACAGATGCACTTGTGAGCTGTTGAAGTCCGCTAAAAGTGCCTCTTTTTCCTGTTGCAGCAATTTTGTTTCCAACAGAAACTTCAGCGGCTGAAGTGAGATAAAGGTTGATTGCTCCTGTTTCGTCGGCAACAACAACGTTTTTACCATCAATGAAAGTAACAACGCCTTTTACGTTGAAAATAGCATTGTTTTCACCAAGTCTTGCTTCGGAAATTGTGGAATAAATAATTTCTGCTTCAGAAGATTCTTCTTCGGAAGATTCATCTTCAATGGGGGGAGTAGGTATTATATCGTCTGTTACTTTATAGAAAGCAAAAGTATAGATATTAGCTTTGGAAGCGTTAAAGCTATATGTGGTAAATCCTGAAAAGTATTCAAGATATTGAGGCTTTGAGGTTTCTCCGGAAACGTATGCTGCGGAATAGTTCTTTACATAATATCCGTTTTCTGCCTCTTCAAGCACCCAAAGAGCAAACTCGGAAGCTGTGTCTTCCAAGGATACAGAGTTTCCAGTTTGTCCGCTTGTGAAATATTTACCGTTTGAATCAACAAGGTAAAAAGCAGATGTTGTTTCATCTTTGACAAAAGTGAAAATACCCATGTCTGCGGTAACAGTTAACTTTCCGCCGGAAACAACAGCGTCTACAGCGGCAAGTTTTTTGCCTGAAAGTTCTTTCCCAAGAGCAAGAGAGCTGTCGGGATAATAAATTACTGCTTTGTCACCATTTGCGGGAGCGGATAAAAGAGCTGCTCCTGAATTGTCAGCAGAAACAGAGAGTGTCAATAATGATGCAAGCATGAAAATAACAAGCATGCAAGACACAATTCTTGAGCTGATTGATTTCTTCATTTTTTTGTTCCTCCAATAATAATATTGCTTTTCAGCTACCATATTATAGCATATTTTTTCCATTTATGCAAGAGTTTTTTGTTTCTTGGCGTTAAAACGCATTTGCTTTGACAAAGAAATCTAATTTGTCAAAACAGACAATGAAAAATTTTTTTCAGAAAATTTCAAAAAGCTATTGCAAAACAGAAAAAAATATGGTAAAATAGTTTTCGTTCCGAAAGGGAATCCCAAAGGCCCTTAAATTTCGCCGGTGTGTCGGAATGGCAGACGAGGCAGACTCAAAATCTGTTGTCAGCGATGGCGTGTGGGTTCGAGTCCCACCACCGGCACCAAAAATCGACAGGTTTCGACCTGTCGATTTTTTATTTATTGAGAAAGCAATTTATATCATTGTGTAAAAACACGTACATCATTACGCAAAGCGTGTATATCGTCAGCCGTCAGGCTATATCAAAAGATTTTTTCGTAATGATGATATGCAATTTCCACGAAATTGATGATATACACGGCTGAACCGTGATTTTTTGCTCCTACTTCGACTTTTTTAAAATTAATTATTATATTCAGATTATATCAGAGCAAAACATTTAAAGAAAAACTGAAAAAATTGAAAGAAAAACTGTTTTATTTTTTTAATTTACATATAGGATATATTTTATATGAAAAAACAAAATCTCCATTTCTTCGAAACTCTCCCTGAATGGTATTGGAAAAGCGGGATTCACGATGCTCGTATTGAAAAGGCAGAAGCTTTTGAATTTACCATTGATTACAGCAAAAAGGGAAAAGAAAAACAATATAGAAATATGTTATCCTTAAAAATAGACGCCTCAAAAGCACTATTTGACAGCGAAGTAAAAGAAATACGATTCTACAATTATTCTATTATATCAAAGGAAATTTCCCCAAAAAGCCTTGAAAATGTCTGGTGGCTTAGCGATTCCCTTTCGGAAGAAAACGGAAAATTCGTTCTCAAAATAGAAACAACAGAGGATATCATTTTCAAGCTTAAGTTTGAAATAGCAGAAGTTGGCAGAGCTTACGAGAATAAATAACAGTAAATATGGAATCAAATACGCAAACAAATACGAATTCAAGTATAAAACTAAATAAAAAAATTTTTCAAAACCTCTTGACAAACTATTTTTCAGGTAGTATAATACCATCAAGATTTGAATATCACAAAAACAACTGTGACGAAGACGGTCGGGGCGTTAAGCCTACAGAGAATTGGCGGTTGCTGCGAGCCAATGGCAAAACATTCCAATGACCTATCACTTCCGAGTTGGAGGACCGAAAGAATATTGCAAGTAGACTCCTCCCGTAATGCTGCGTTAAAGCAAAGGGCTTGGTTGAGTCCGAGAGTGGCGATTATATCGCAATTTGAGTGGTACCGCGGGTTGAATGACTCGTCTCAAAGTGTTCTTTGAGACGGGCTTCTTTTGTTTTATTCAAAGCCGTCAGATGCTTCAGTTTTTGTTGAAGCAAATCCAAACTGAACCAAACAGAAATGAACGGAAACGAAAGGAGCAAAAAAATGGACTACAGTTTGAAAGAAGTTGCAGGTAGAATCAAAGACCTGCGAGAAGCAAAGGGATATTCTCCCGAAGAGCTTGCAAAGCTTACGGGTGTATCCGTGGAAGATTACAAAACGTTGGAATCGGGAGAAACAGATTTCAGCTTCACTTTTATTTATAAATGTGCCAAGGCATGTGGGGTAGAGGTTGTTGACCTTCTTGAAGGAACGAGTACCACGCTTACTTCTTTTGCCATTACCAGAAAAGGCGAAGGACTTAAAATAATTAAAAAACAGGGTGTTGTTTATAATAACCTTGCGCCCAAATTCAAAGATAAGCTTGCTGAACCTTTTCTTGTTAAATTCCCTTATCTTGCTGAAGAACAAAATGCACCTATAAAGCTTAATTCCCATAATGGACAGGAATTCGACGTTATTGTAAAGGGTGCTCTCAAGGTGCAGGTTGGCACTCATGTCGATGTGCTTTATGAGGGAGATTCTATTTTCTATAACAGTATAATTCCTCACGGAATGATAGCTGTAAGCGAAGGCGGTTGTGAATTCCATGCTGTAGTGCTTAACCCACAAGATGGACAGGTAAGTGAAGAATACCCCGAAGCTCCGTTTATTGCCGCTAAATCGGCAGCTGTAACAGAGCATTTGAAAAAAACCGTTGCCGATAACTTTATTGAATCAAGTTATGACGAAAACGGTGTGTTTAACGGAATATCATTTAAAAACGATGATAAAT